>JBFFCR010000390.1:0-4023 GCA_041559855.1 Anaerolineae bacterium
CCGCCCCGATGACCTGGGGGGATGAGCGCATGGAATAGGCGTCCTGCACCTTCATCTTGAGTTTCCCGGTGAGCAGGTCGCTACCCTCCATGCACTTGTTCAGTGCTCGCGAGGTTCGAACTGCGCCCGCAAACCCGCGCACCTCGTGCAGCCGAACGTCGTAGGGCTTCATGTTGGCATAGAGGGCTTCCAGGGTCATGGCGCAGGCGATCTCGGCCTGCTTCAGCCAGCGATTCATGTCGTAGATCTGGATGGCGCTCATGGCGGTCAGCAGGTTTGCTCCGTTGATGGTCGCCAGCCCGTCGCGCGCTTGCAGGCCAGGAATAGGAATGCCGGCCCTGTCCATCGCCTCTTTTCCTGGCATGCGCTGGTCCTGATAAAAGGCCTCACCCTCGCCCATGAGCAGGAGGGCGATCTGCGACATGGGAGCCAGATCACCGCAGGCGCCTACCGATCCCTTCTGACATACCACCGGCGTGACGCCTTTGTTCAGCATCTCGATCAGTGTCAGCGTGATCTCGGGTCGGCATCCCGACTTGCCGTGGGCGTGCACGTTGATCCGGCCTGCCATCGCCCCGCGGACGTACTCGATGGGGGAGGGCTCGCCGATGCCGGCTGCATGATTGTAGATCAGGTAGCGCTGGAACTGGCCCACCTGCTCGTCGGTCAGAACCACCTCCGAGAACTCGCCGATGCCGGTGTTGACGCCATACATGATCTCCCGGCTCTGGATCTTTTTCTCCAGCATGGCACGGCACACATTGATCCGTTCCATGGCATCGGTAGAGAGGGATACCTCTTCCCCGTGCCGGGCGATGCGCACCAACTTGTCAACGGTGAGCCCCGAACCATCCAGAACAATTGTCATCTCTGTCTCCTTGTTGTCTCGTCAAGTTTGCTTTGTGCTGCATCTTGTTCCATGCGGAACTGCAGGGCCAGAGGTCTCTCCTCAATCGCGCGCACAGTGCCACGCTTCCATGGCCTGCTGCTCTTCCTCCAGGTAGATGGTCTGCCGTATCATCGTGCGCTCCCAGTCCACCTGATGTCCGTCGAACTCGGGCCCGTCCACGCACGCAAACAGGGTATTGCCTCCTACCTCCACCCGGCAGGCGCCGCACATACCGGTGCCGTCGACCATGATCGAATTCAGGTTGACCGTAGTGGGCACGCCGAATGGCTTGCTGGTGAGACAGCAGAACTTCATCATGACCGATGGTCCCACGGCCCAGATCCGGTCCAGGGGACGGCCAGATTCCAGCCATTCACGCAGCGGGAGGGTGACCAGGCCCTTGCGCCCGTAGCTACCGTCGTCGGTGCAGACGACCAGTTCGTCGCTGACCGACCTCATCCGGTCCTCCCAGAAGAGAAGGTCCCGGCTGCGCACGCCGACGATCGAGAGGACTGTATTGCCCGCCTGCTTCAGGGCTCGAGCGATGGCATAGATGGGCGCGATCGCAAATCCTCCGCCAATGCACACCACGGTGCCATATTGCTCGATCTCACTGGGGTTGCCCAGCGGACCCGTAAAGCTGGCCAAGTGATCGCCAGCCCGCATGGTGCCCATCTCCTCTGTCGTTTTGCCTACCTCTTGCACAACGAGGGTGATGGTCCCGCGATCATGGTCATAGTCGGCAATGGTCAGCGGGATCCGCTCTCCCGTTTCGTGCGTGCGGACGATCACAAACTGACCAGCCCGCGCTTTGCGGGCCACGTCAGGTGCGTGGATCTCAAACGCCTTGGTCACCGGCGTGAGGTCCTCTATGGCCAGGATTTCGTACATTTCTGCGCCTCCTGACACGGAAGCGGACAATGATGGACTCGCCGTCATTGTAGCACAGTCTCCGCGCCTGGCAAAGTAGGGCGTCTCATCGAACGCCCTCTATTTCCTTTCTTCAAGGAGACCAGCAGTTGGTGCCAGTCGCTCATCCACATGACGGACCAGCGCATAGCTCACCGGCTGGAAATGCCTCATCCAGAAACGGGTGGCAAGGACGTTCATCGGCTCCCAGTCCACCGCGCACCGCTGGTACCCCTGCTCACGCCCCCAGGACAAAACCCGGTCCAGCAGGGCAGAGGCGATACCCGTGCCCCGCGCGGTCTCCTTGGTATAGGCGGCTACGATGCTGGTCGTCCCTTGGTCGTTGATGAGTACGCTGGCCCTCGAATTGGCTGGCGCCTGTACCATACAGGCCACGGTATCCTTGCCCTGGTAGGCCAGCCAAATGGCGTGCACCGGGTCTGCCAGCCAAATCTCGCTGTCTTGGGCGCCGATTGCATCTTCCTGGTAGAGGTATGTAGGGGCCGCTGCCATGTGCCTGCGCAACGCCTCGAGCAGCGTCTTGACCGAGTGGCTGTCATCGGGGCCTGCCCGGCGCAGATCCACGCCAGCGCCGCCGCCCGGTACCGGCTCCAGATCGCGCACGCCGTCGGCCGCAAGCAGCCCAAACCCGAGCCACCGCCATCCCTCGAGCCCATCCTCGTCATGGGACATGATGCTCAGCAGATGCGTGCAATATCCCGCCTTGACCCATTGGGCAGACAATGCGGCGTACAAGGCCTCATAGATCCGCCGGCTGGAGTCCATGTCTGCACCGTTGGCCCACTCGGGGGCGTACACACTTTGCTTGCCGCGAAAGTTCGGAAGCAGGTATGCGATAAGAAACCCGGCGATCCGGCCTCCCCGCACCGCCACGACACCCGGTGCCTGGCCCGACAGGTCACGCAACATCGGCAGGATGGTGTCCGGGTCCTGGAACCGGGGTGGCATCAATGGCACACGCTCGCGCAGTGCCCGGTAACGGCTGCAGGCCAGCGCTGCGGCGTCGGCCAGGTGCTTTTCCTCCAGCGGGTGGATCTCAATTCCTCCGACGAGCATTCTTCCCTCCTTCCATCCTCAAAGAGCTACTCTCAGTGAAGACCTTTCGCCTGTCTGTGCCGGAGTATAACACAGGGGTTGTGGAAGCGGCAAGGCGAACACTGCCTCAAAGCACCGAAGCGTCGACGACAAGCTCCGATTGGCGCGGGGTCTGGTACGAACACGAGATACCGCGAGCTTCACTAGCTCCATTCCTGCTGAGGTGCCTGCCTCGGAGAATCGCACGTTCATTGGCTGGATCTGTACTTCTCTGGTATAATGCGCCATCGACGAGCGGGCCAGCGAGTGGTTCTCGTGTGCCGGCTCGATGGGAGGTGTGCATGCGGATCAAGGTGCGTTCAGCCGGGCGCGTGGTGCTGATCATGGTGGCCATGACAGGGTTGCTGGTGTCCATCGCTGGCCTTGCCCTGCCGCAATCGGTCTCCGGGAGTCCGTCCGTCCCCGCGGGGGATCTGATTCCACGCGCTTGGATACCGTTCGTGACGGTCCCAGAAGTGCCGGACCTCGCCATCTATGACATGTCTGGCACGCCGCGGGATTGGGATTGGCTGGTTTCGGTCTTTGGCCCTGTCACGCTGGATCGGGGCACGGGCGCGGCCAAAGTGGTCGAACTTCGCGAAGCTGGGCCCTACGTGACCCTTCTCGTTCGGGTCGAGAACATCAACGGTGATCCCATCGTGGGACAGGAGGTGGTGTTCTATTGGCCCGATGCCCCGACTCTGCCAGCCGAAAAACAGGCATGCGGACTGGATCGGGGGCTAATTGTGCCCACCAAGGAGACTGGATATGCCGAGTTCGGAATGGGACCTGGCTCAATGTACTACCCTGATCGGAACGAGGCTGGTCCTCACGTGGTATGGATTGTCCGCGAGGGCACCGACTGTCTGTACGGGCTCGGTTGGATTGCAGGCACGGATCACTACCACCTGGATAGTGTGTGGGTCCTGCCGTAAGGGACAGATCAGCGTACGAAGGGACCGGACGCTATCACCACCCGAAAACCAGGCAGACAGTACCCCCGGTTCTACTCTGCGATCTAGGGTATTCCTGTACCTCGCTACCTTACGTCACTCTATGGGGCCGGAATCTCCAGGATGATGGCTGTGCCATAGTCCGGCGCCGAATGAACATCCAGCGTCCCGCCGATC
>JBFFCR010000391.1:0-4021 GCA_041559855.1 Anaerolineae bacterium
GGCTGAATGCCAGACCTGCATCCAGATTTGACATCCAGCAAAGAATGAATATAATGTTAGCTTGCGTGTTTGGAACTGGGGTAGTTGAATCATCAATAGCAACGGATTACTTGAACAATTCGAGGAGTGTCTTACGAGCTCGGCCCTCGCACCGGCAACGATAGTCAACTATGTAGCCGATTTGAGGGCATTCTTGCGATGGAGTGAGGAAACCCGGGACGCTGCTTGTTCGCCCCTCTGCTTGGACACGTCAGACATAGAGGACTTTTGCACCTACTTGCGGGACGACAAAGGGAATGCACCTTCTACCGTCAACCGGCGTCTGCAGGCCTTGCGCAAGTTCTTTACGTTGGCCGTGGCGCAGGGGTGGGCTCAGAGCAACCCTGCGGAAGACGCCTCGCTCTTGGATGAACGTGTGTCGGGACGTTCCCGTTCTCTGACCAAGGTTGACGTCAGGCGGCTCTTGAATGTCGTGCGGCAAAGCCGTTCCCGTCAGGCGGCCCGTGATCTGGCAGTTATCCAACTTCTCTTGGGGGCCGGACTCAAGCTCGGTGAGCTCACTGAACTTTGCCTGGAGGACGTTCACCTGGATGCAGAGCCCCCCTGTCTCGATGTGCGTGACACATCGGGGCAGTTGAGCCGAACCGTAGTGTTAGCAGATGATGTCTGCGAGGCGTTGCGTAGTTATCTGCGTGTCAGGAAAGTGGTTGAGGGTGTGAAGCATTTTTGTGTAAACAGAGATGGCAACGCTCTCTCTGCGCGTTCGGTGCAGCGACTGCTCCGGCACTATGCCCGTGCCGCAGATCTGGATGGCCTGACTACACAGTCGCTGCGTTATGTCTATGCCACAAGGATCTACGAAAGCAGTGGCGATCTGAGAACGGTGGCCAACTATCTAGGTCACCGCCATCTGGCAACCACCATCCGGTATTTACGTCCTGGATCAGACGAATAACTGTATCGTTGGAAAGCACCGGCTGCTCGGCGGTCACCCTAGCGAGCGTTGAGCAGCGGGCATGTAATGAGGAGGGAAAGACTTGAATCTCAAGGATTTCAAGGCCCTACGGATCAGCCTGGCGTCTCCGGAGGAGATCAGATCGTGGTCTCATGGCGAGGTAACCAAGCCAGAGACCATCAACTACCGCCGCCTGCGACCCGAGCGCGACGGCCTCTTCTGCGAGGCGATTTTCGGCCCGCAGAGGGACTGGCAATGCGCCTGCGGCAAGTATAAGCACATCCGCTTCCGCGGCGTCAAGTGCGAGCGCTGCGGCGTGGAAGTGACTCGGGCATCGGTGCGGCGCGAGAGGATGGGGCATATCAGGCTAGCAGCGCCAGTTGCGCATATCTGGTATACGCGACGCGTGCCCAGCTACCTGGGCTTGCTGCTGGATATCTCGCGGCGGAACATGGACCGGGTTCTCTACTTTGCCCAGTATGTCATTACAACAGTGAACGAAGAGGACCGTCTCAAGGCGTTGCGCCGCCTGGAAGAGGACCTTGTCCGCGAGAAGACACGTCTCGAGCGGTCGACTGAAGAAAAGATCGAGGAGATCGACGTTCGTCTGCAAGAGGCCCTCGACAACCTGCAGCGAAGGCGTGGGCAGCGGGAAGAGGAGTTGGAGGAAAAGGGTGCCGAGCTGACTGATGCCGTGACCACCGAGGTGCGGTCCATGCAGAGCCGGATCGAACTCCTGATGGGCAAGGAGGCGCCTGAGGACCTCATGCTCAGCTTCCATGATGTCCCTGTGGTGGCTGCTGACGAGAAGGTCAAACGTGCGCATCTGTCTCAGCCTCAGAAGCTGGCAGGTGAGCGCCTGGATGAGATCAAGGACCAGATTCGCCAGGAAATGGAGGATGTGGCGCTGCTGATCTCTGCCGAGGGCGACCAGTTGACACACGAGGCAGGCCAAGCCACCGAGATCCTCAGGGAACGTCTAGGACAGCAACTGGCCGAGCTTGACGCCGACGTAGACGAGAAGAAGGAAGAGCTGCGCGGTCTGACGCAGATGACCTTCCTGACCGAGAGCGCCTATCACGATCTGAATGATAGGTGGGGGCACGTCTTTGAGGCCAAGATGGGGGCCGAGGCGTTTCTCGACATATGCCAGCAGGTCGACCTAGAGGCACTGAGCAAAGAACTGCGTGCGACGATGCGGACCACCCGCTCGAAGCAGATGAAGAAGAAGGCCACCAAGCGGCTGCGCGTGGTGGAGGCCCTGCGCAAGAGCAGCAACCGGCCCGAGTGGATGGTGATGACCATATTGCCGGTCATCCCTCCCGAGCTGCGCCCGATGATCCAGCTTGACGGTGGGCGGTTCGCCACGTCGGATCTGAACGATCTCTACCGGCGCGTTGTGAACCGCAACAACCGGCTGAAGCGCTTGCTCGATCTGGGCGCGCCTGATGTCATCGTTCGTAATGAGAAGCGGATGTTGCAGGAGGCGGTGGACTCTCTGATTGACAACAGCCGGCGCGGCAAGGCCGTCTCGGCCCGCGGGCGGAGGCCTCTCAAGTCTCTGTCTGACTATCTGAAGGGCAAACAGGGACGTTTCCGCCGCAACTTGTTGGGCAAGCGCGTCGACTATTCGGGCCGGTCGGTCATCGTCATTGGCCCTGAATTGGAGCTGCATCAGTGTGGCTTGCCCAAGAGCATGGCCCTGGAGCTCTTCCAGCCCTTTGTCATCAACCGCCTCGTGGAATACAACTATGCCATCAACGTAAAGGGCGCCAAGCGGATCATCGAGCAGCAGCGCCCCGAGGTGTGGGAGGTGCTAGAAGAGGTGGTCCAGGAGCGACCAGTGTTGCTCAACCGTGCACCTACCCTGCACCGTCTTGGTATCCAGGCATTTGAGCCCACCCTAGTAGATGGTGAAGCCATACAGATCCATCCGCTGGTATGTGCCGCGTTCAACGCCGACTTTGATGGCGACCAGATGGCGGTCCACGTGCCCCTTTCGCAGAAGGCAGTGAAAGAAGCTCGGGAGTTGATGCTCGCGACGCGTAACTTGCTCAAGCCGGCTAGCGGAGAGCCCATTGTCGGGCCTGCAAAAGACATGGTGTTGGGCTGCTACTACCTCACGATGGAGCGCGAGGCCGAGCCCGAGTCGCGGACTGCCTTTGCCAACCTGCAGGAAGTTGAACTGGCCTATGAACTGGGCAAGGTATCTCTGCACAAGCCGATCCGGGTCCGATATCGAAGTTGGGTGGATGATCAACCGATCGACTATTTGGATCTGAGTGCCGAGCTACAGGATGCCCTGGAAGAAGCATCCCTGGATACTGTGGGCCAGGTGTTGGAACTGATCGACGGGGGCCGGCTGCGAAAGGCAACAGGACTGGACAAGGATCACGAGCAGGAATTCCTCGATATGCTAGAGGCGGTCGGCTACCGGCCCGAGGATCGAGCCACCGAACCCTATATCGACACGACCGTGGGCAGGGTGATCTTGAACTTGAACCTGCCCCAGCAGCTTCGTTTCGTCAACGATACGATGGACAAGGGCAAGCTCCAAGATCTGGTCGGCAGATGCCACCACCACTTGGGGATGAGTGCAACGGCCAAGTTGGTCGACGACATCAAGCGCACAGGATTCCGGTACGCGACCCAATCCGGTACTAGCATCGCGGTAAGTGACATCACGGTGCCGCCGCAGAAGGAGATCATCCTGAAGCTGATCTCCGACGAGGTCGATCGAGTCGAGCTTCAATATCGCCGGGGGCTCATCACCGAGGACGAGCAGTATATGCGCAAGGTAGAGCTCTGGACCAAGGCGACCGATGATATCACTGAGGCTGTCGCCGAGAACCTGGACCCCGACGGCTCTATCCGGATCATGGCCGTCTCGGGGGCGACGAAGGGCAGCTTTACGCCCATCCGCCAGCTGGCAGGCATGCGCGGCCTGATGGCCGACCCGGCAGGCCGGATCATCGCCCTGCCCATCCGCTCTAACTTTCGCGAGGGGCTGACAGCCCTGGAGTACTTTATCTCTACCCATGGTGCGCGCAAGGGTCTGGCGGACAC
>JBFFCR010000392.1:0-4020 GCA_041559855.1 Anaerolineae bacterium
ACCAGACGGTTCTGTTGCATCGTAGCTGGGGTAAAGAATGGCAATCCTTGGATGTGATCCCAATGCGTGTGGCTGAACAGGAGAACCGCGATCAGGCGCTCGGCGGGCCGGCGGGTCAGATCAAGGCCAAGCAGCCGGATCCCGGTGCCGGCGTCGATGATGATCACCTCGCGATCCGCCGTCTGCAATTCCACGCAAGCGGTATTGCCACCAACGCGAACGGTGTCCGGACCGGGCACCGGTATCGATCCCCGAACGCCCCAAAACCTGACCTTCACAGGCCTCCCTGTCAGTCGGACAATCTCTGCAGGGCCGCTGCCCCGGAGGGAGCCTCCTCAGCACCTGGGGGGGCTGGCGCAGCCATCCCGGCCTGTTGCTGCCTCTCCAGAGCAATCACGACATAGTCTGCCAAGATCGCAATCATCAGCTCGTCGTGTTTGCTGAACGGCACCGCGGACTCTTGCCTATCCACCGAAAGCAGTCCTATGGTTTGGCTCCTTGTTCTCAGCGGGACCTGGAGCACAGCCTTGACCTTGTCGCCGGTCTGGAGCGCAATAGCCTCCCCCGCGGCAGCATGGAGCCTCACACTGACACCTTCCTCGCACACTGGCCTGAGACCCGCAGCACCTGCCCGAGGACTCGCGGACCTTCTGCGCAGGTCCGATTTGCCTCTGGTGGCTGCCACATTCAGTTGCCCTGAAGCCGGATCCAGCAGGGCCAGGGTGCACCGCTCCGCCCGCGTCACGAACGCTCCGGCGTCGGTAATCCGCTGGTAAAAGTGCTCCAGGTGGATCCCGTCGACCAAGGCTTGGCCGATGGCGGACAGTGTCCGAAAGTGGCGCGCATGGGTGTCCAGTTGTGCTTCCAACTGAGCCTTTTCGCGATTCAGGCGCCTGACCACCAGGGCCCTCTCTACGCTGGCGATCACCTCTTCGGTCGTGAACGGTTTGACCAGATACCCATGCGCGCCCAGTCGCAGCGCTTTGGCAGCGGTGCCTTCAGACCCATAGCCGGTGATCATGATGGTGGGAATCGCGATCCCCCGCTGGTTCAGCTCCTCAATGATCTTTAGGCCGGTTGTGTCAGGCAACTCCAGGTCCACCAGGATGACGTCAGGGCGCAGCCTCGTCGCCAGATAAAGCCCTTCCTCCCCTGTGCTGGCGCTGAGCGTATGGTATCCGCTGAAAGGCAGGATGCTCTCCAGCAAGGACCTGAGCTCCGTGCTATCGTCGATAATCAGAATGCTTTCTTCAGCCATGTCATTGAACCATTCCTCAACGGCAGTGAGCCACGCCCCCATCTACCCGGTGCGTGGCTGCCCCGAGTGTGCCGAATTCAGGCAGGACCGCCAATCTCGCGTGCCGCCGGCCCGGTGCCGGACGCCGCGGCCTCTAGCCGCCGGCCGCCCAGCCAACCTCTGCATCTTCCTCTCGAGCAACGCGTATGCCCTCTCCCACATCCACCCGCAGGAGCAGCAGGCCTCCTACCAGGAAAAAGATGATCAGCGAGACGATGCTGAGGCGGCTTTCCCCTGAGATCTTGCTGACCACGCCAAAGAGCAGCGGCCCCAGGACGCCGGCGATCTTGGAACTGGTGCTATAGAAGCCAAAGAACTCGGCCGACTGGCTCTTGGGCACCATGTTGCCATAGAGCGAACGGCTTAGTGCTTGCGAACCGCCCTGCACGGTGCCTACCATGAAGGCCAGAATGTAAAAGTGTGTCGCGGTCTGCATGAAATATCCGGCGATGGAGATGAGCGTGTAGACCACGACCGCCAGCAGGATCCCACGCTTGGCGCTTATCCGCTTTGCCAGCGAGCCGAAGGCAAAGGAGAAGGGAATCCCCACGAACTGGGTGATGATGAGGGCGATCACCATATGTTCCAGTTCGATCCCAATCTCATCACCATAGGCAGTTGCCATGGTGATGATGGTGCCGATGCCATTATTGTAGATCCAAAAGGCGACAAGGAAAAGCAGCAACTGCTTGTAGCTCGTCAGCTTGCGAAAGGTATGGACCAGGCGCTTAGAACCGGCACTCAGGGCATTGGCTGCCCTGTCTACAGTCCGTACCACCGGCGGTTCGGGCACGTTGCGAAAGAGGGGAATGGAAAAGAGCGCCCACCATACCGAAACGCTAACGAACGCGGCGCGCACGGCGAATCCCGTGTCGGGCATCAAGAAGTAGTCTGGCCACCTGTACCATAACATGTTGATGACAAGCAGGATGCCGCCGCCCACATAGCCCATTGCGTAGCCGCGCGTCGAGACCTGGTCGATGTCACCCTTTTTGGCGATGTGCGGCAGAAGCGATTCATAGAACACGTTGGCGCCGGAGAACCCCACAGCGCCCACGATGTACAGGGCGGACCCCAGGATGTAGGAATCCCCGCCCAGCACGACGAAAAGACCGGTACCAATGACACCCATACCAGCAAAGAATGCGACGTACCACTTTTTGCCCCCTGTGTGGTCCGAGATGGCGCCCAGCACAGGAGCCAGCAGCGCGACGATGACCTGGTAGATGGCCGCAGTGAAAGCCCAAGCAGCGGTGGCGTTCGCCTCACTGAATCCCGCGGCTTTCGCCAGCCCGCGGTAAAAGTCAGGAAACATGGCCGCCATGATGGTGGTGGCAAAGGCCGAGTTGGCCCAGTCGTACATGGCCCACGAATTGATGATCTTGCGATAGGCGCGGTTGTCACTGACCGTCGCAGACATGGAGTGTGCTCCTTTCAGACCGTGAGGTATGGTGATGCGGCGAACATTGTACCTGATTTCGAACGATTCGGCAAACAGGCACAGGAGGGCCCAACGTTCAGAGGGTAGCTGCCGGGCCGAGCAGTTGGCTTCTCTCCGCCAGGTCCAGCCCTGCCCAACCAAAGGCCTCAAGGTCGATGCGCCCCTGCTCGTCAAAGACAATGCCCTCTGCTTCGAGCAGCGCCCTCTGGATGGCTCCGCCGGGACCGCGGGCATCCAGGGTAATGATGCCCCGCGCATTGACCACCCGTTGCCAGGGCACATCGCTGTCCTCAGGCATGCTATGGAGGGCCCATCCGACCGTGCGCGCCCCACGAGGCTTGCCCGCCAGGCGGGCGATCTGCCCGTACGTGGCCACCTTGCCAGGCGGGATACAACGCACGATCTTGTACACCGTCTCAAAGAAGGAATCTGCCATGGTCAGATCAGGCTGCCGTCCTGTACAGGTTCCTGCTTGCACCCCTCGATGATCAGCCACACCGGGCCACGCGTCACGCGCCAGCCTCCGAGCCGGGATCGTTCCGCCAGCTTTGCCGCTTCCACCGGCGTGTACGCCGCGTTGCGGCTTGCCATCGGCTCGTTTGCCCGGCGCAGCGGCCGGGTAACTATGAACCTGGTGACGACCCACAGCAGCAGCCAGGGCGGCGCCAGCAGATCGCGCCGCAAGTCGAAAATCAGAAAGGATCCACCAGGCCGCAGCACGCGGGCCACCTCATCGAGCACGGCAACCGGGTCACCCCAGTGATGCAGCGACAACGTGCTGACCACCAGGTCCACGGTGCCATCCCCAAACGGTATCTCTTGCACGTCGCCCTTCTTGAACGAAACCCGCTGCCCCTCGATCTGTCTCCGGGCATAGCCCTCAGCCTCGGCAAGCATCTCATCCGAAAGGTCGACGCCCGTCACGTTGAGCTCGGGCGCCTGCCGCGCCAGCTCGACGACCAGGTATCCAGGACCGCAGCCCAGATCGATGGCCTCGCCGCGTGCTGTCATCCTGACAGCGCGGTGCGCGACGAACCAGCGCAGCAGCCTCATCTGGGGCATGCGCGCTACCTGATTGAATGCCGTGGCTATCTCAGGATCGTCGAGACCCTCGTGATCGCCGGGAATGCGCTCTCGAGGGCGAAAGCTATAGAGGCGCCAGCCGGCGACCAGAAGGACAGCCATGAAAAGGATGCCGGGCAGGCAGACATCGCCAAACCTACTCATCCGCTTCACTCTCCGGATCGTGGGTCCGGTAGCGGATGTCCGCATAGACCACGCC
>JBFFCR010000393.1:0-4011 GCA_041559855.1 Anaerolineae bacterium
CGCCTTCACCGCCGACCCCTATGAGGACACCGTGCTGCTGGCCATGGAGTACATGCCCGGCGGCGACCTGGCGGAGCTGCTCAAACAGCACCCGGAGGGCCTGCCGGTGGAGCAAGCGGTAGCCATCACCCTCGACCTGCTCCAGGCACTGGAGGGGGTTCACGCCCACGAGCTGGAGATCGTGCACCGCGACGTCAAGCCCTCCAACGTCCTATTTGACGAAGAGGGTAAAGCGCACCTGGCCGATTTTGGATTGGCGCAGTTGGCGGGGGTGAGCGGGCGGTCGCAGTTGGCAGGAGGCCAGCATCCAGGCACGCCAATGTACATGGCCCCCGAGCAGGCCCGGAGCCTGGATATGCTACTGCCCGCCGCCGACCTATACGCCGTGGGCTGCGTGCTCTTCGAGATGCTAACGGGCAATCGCTACAAGCGGGTGCGACCGGGGACCATCGCCAGTAGCTTGCGGCCTGAGGTTCCCGGCTGGCTGGATGACGTGCTAGCTCATACCCTGGCCGAAGACCCCTGGGAGCGCTATGCTGACGCAGCGGAGATGGCTGAGGTGATGCGTGCTGCCGAGGCTGGAGTCAGCCTCCCCGAACCGGCGATGGTAGTGAGAGCAAGCACCCCACAGCAGAGCCAAAGCGAGGCAGTCGACGAGGAGAAGCCTGCTGCGCAGAATCTCAGGGGCGAACTTGCAGCCAAGAGAGAGATAGCGCCGACGTCTACGCCTGCCTGGCAGCAGATCGGGATCGAGATGGTGACTATCACAGAGGGCGAGTTCCTGTACGGCAGAAAGAAAGAGTGCGTGTACTTGCCAGAGTACGCGCTGGCCAAGACACCAGTGACCAACGCCCAGTATAAGGCCTTCATCGAAGCCACGGGTCACGAAGCACCGAAACACTGGAAGAAAGGCAAGATCCCTCAGGACAAGGAGGATCACCCGGTGGTCTATGTGAGCTGGCAAGATGCGACAGCCTTCTGCCAATGGGCCGGTTGCCGGTTGCCGACGGAGCAGGAGTGGGAGAAGGGGGCGCGGGGCACCGATGGGCGACAGTACCCCTGGGGAGACAGGTGGGAGAAGGGCCGCTGCAACACCGAAGAGGCTCGGATCGGCGATACCACACCAGTAGACCACCACTCAAACGGAGCCAGCCCCTACGGGCTGTTGGACATGGCGGGCAACGTGCCACAGTGGTGTGAGGATTGGTACGATGGGGAGCGGAAATTCAAGGCGCTGCGGGGCGGCTCGTGGCGCCTCACATTCGACCTGGCTCGCTCCACTGTCCGTTACCACTACTTCCCGAACATCCCATACTTCAATGGCGGGTTTCGCTGCGCGTTGTCGCCATAAGCAAGACCTGACAGGTCTTCAAGACCTGTCACCTAGTTTTGGCCCCAATAGAGGTAGAGATGATGGGGGCTCGTTACCAACTTGAAAGCGATAGCCTCCTGTGCGAGAATAGATGGGGGTCTCAAACCCACTATCTCGCGAAGGAGAGCTATCGCCATGACCGATTATAGCAAACGACACTCGAAGCGTGCAAGCCTGGCTGCAGTTGGGATCCAGATGCGGAGGTGGCGGATCTGGGAAACGGTCGGAAAGCATGTACGTATCAAGCAGAAAGTGATTCGTCACACACCGTTGGACAAACTGCTTGACGCCTTCATTAACATTCTGGCAGGTGGTCAGGGTCTGGTCGAGACGAACAAGAATGTCAGAGCAGATCGGGGACTGCAGCGTGCATTTGGGCGCGAGAGGTGCGCAGAGCAGTCGACGATCAGCGACACGCTCAATACCTCGACGGAAGAAAACGTGGAACAGATGCGCCGGGCACTGACCGAGGTGTACCGCATGTACGGTCAGGGATATGGCCATCCGTACCGGACCCGTCTGCAATTGCTGGATGTAGACATGACCGGTATGCCTGCAGGCCGTACAGGGGAAGGAGTAGAGAAAGGATTCTTCTCGGGCAAGAGGAATCGTCGGGGGCGCCAGCTGGGTCGTGTGGTCACAACTCAGTACAACGAAGTGGTAGTCGACCGCCTCTATCGAGGCAAGCGACAAATGGAGCGGAGTTTGCAGGAGTTGGTCAGCGCTGTGGAGGAAGTGCTTGAATTAGATGAATTTCGCAGGAAACGAACAATCATTCGTGTAGATGGTGGTGGTGGACGTGACGCGGATGTTAACTGGATGCTGAGTCGTGGCTACCACGTAGTGGTGAAGAACAAGAACTGGAAACGAGCCAACAAGCTGGCCATGTCTGTCAAAGAATGGTTCGTCGATCCCAAGACCGGGGACCGTGAGGTAGGCTGGGTTGAAGAACCTCATCCGTATGAGCGGTTCACACGCCAGATTGCGATCCGCACGCCGAAGAAGGATGGCTCTTGGCTCTACTGGGTCCTGGTCTCCTCACTCTCTGATGAGGAACTCTTGCGGTTGGCCCGCCAGCCATGCCGGGAAGAACCGAACTTGATGCAGGTCATGTTCGCGATGTTGTATGCTTACGACTTGCGGAGCGGTGGTGTGGAAACCAGCATCAAGGGCAGCAAGCAGGGTCTGGGCTTGACCAAGCGCAACAAGAAGCGTTTCGCTGCCCAGGAGATGCTGGTGCTGCTGGCCCAACTTGCCTACAATCTGACTGTGTGGATGCGCAACTTGCTGGCAAGGCGGGTGCCCAAACTCCAGGGACACGGCCTGCTACGCATGGTGCGTGACGTCTTCCAAATCGATGGTTGCATCCATTGGGATGCTCAAGGACGGATCTTGGCGATCAGACTCAACCAATACGACCCGTTCACAGAACGCTTTATCAGAGGCCTGACACCTTCGTGGCTTGGAGATGAGATGTGTCCCATTTTGGGCCAAACTTAGGTGTCAGGTCTCTGAGAGAGACCAGAATGATCAAATCAACAATCGCCCAACGCATCCAACTTCCCTGCACCGTCCCGCCGGGCGGGCTAGCCGTCGTCCTGGCCGACGGCCGCGTCGCCCGCGAAGGCGTGCAAGGACCGGGCAACCTCAAGCCCGACGCCTGGCGCGGGCAGGGCAAGCATCTGGAGGTGGTCGTCTTTCCCGCCAGCCACCTGCGCCTGGCGTTCGAGGTCCCCGAGCTGCCCACGGCCGAGGGGATCCGCCTGGACCTGAGGGTCGACCTGTCCCTGCAGATCGAGAACCCGGTCCAATTCCTCACCGACGTGGTGCAGGATGCCGGCCAACTCGGCGAGGCCGAGCTGGCGGATCTATTGCGCGCGCCGGTGCACACAGCGCTGGCCGATGCCCTGCGCCGCCGCACGCTGGCTGACCTCGACTCGGATGCGAACCTGCGCGCCTGGCTGGGCACGGTCATCGAGGGCTATTTGACCACCGAGGCCGACCTGTTGGGCCGCTCCGGCCTGACCGTACTCGGCGTGGACGCCTTTGACCTGCGCTGCCGCGTGCGGGACGAGCAGCGCCAGGTGCAGGAGTCGTTCTACCTGCGCACCACCCTCGCCGAGGCAGAGGCGGAAGGAAGGCGCCTGCTGGACCAGCGGCTCTTGTCCCAACTCCGCGCCCACCTGCCGGACAAGGAGGAGCTGGTCGAGCACCAGAGGCGGATGGCGGACCTGATAGAGCAGCAGGTTGAGGTCGAGGACCGGATCGGGGCGTCGCGCGAGCAGCGACAACAGCGAATGCAGGCCTGGATCGCGGCCCAGGACAGCCGGCCCTCCTCGTTACGTCCCGAGCTGTGGCGCCGCGACCTGAAGGAGCCGGTGCGCACCGCGCCTCTGGCAGACGAGCAGCGGATCTACGTCGCGACCAAGGGGGGGCGAGTCCTTGCCTTTGAGCGGGAGACGGGTGAGCCTGCCTGGCCTCAACCAGCCGAGCTCGGCGTCCGGCCCGGCGAGGCGTTGACCATGGCGGCGGATCACCTCTGGGTACCGGGACACGACGGCATCCTCTACGGGCTGAACCCGATCAGCGGGGCCGTAGTTTACCGCCTCGAGATCGGCGGGCGGCTGAGCAGCGCGCCC
>JBFFCR010000394.1:0-4007 GCA_041559855.1 Anaerolineae bacterium
GCCCTGCTTCTCGAAGATCTGCTGGGCATTGCGAATGCCTGGCCAGGTGCTCCGTTCGCCCTGTCCTGTCGCAAGGTGCTTCTCGTCAAGGTAGCGATTGTCACCACCTTCCCAGGCGCCGCGCTCGATCCGATCCAGGATCTTGTACCCCAGTTTCCGCAGCTGCTTCTCGCCTGGCACTTCTTCGCCCTTGCGCTCGTAGTACTTGAAGCGACAGATGACCACTCCCTGCGGCGAGTTGACTGCAAAGTCGCGCGCATAGACGGCCCAGTGCCGCGTTGGATCAGGCTCTTCGATATAGAAAAGCTCGACCCCCGCGTCGCGCAGGGCATCGGCCAGCTCGTCGTGTTGGGCGTGCGCTTTCTTGGGATCTACCTTGTCACCTCGCTCTAGGGCAGTCCGTGAAAAGTCGCTGACAGGCACAATGTCGTAGTAGGTGGGTGGGCAGAGCAGAACCTTGCGCAGTACTCCCGTGTTGTTGTAAATCGCCATCCGAATGCTCCTTTCCGTGCTGTGTTGTCCTCACTTCTCTGCAGATTCACTGGGCCGTAACCGTGACCCGTGTGCGTAGCCCTTCTATAGGGCACTCTCTACCTCTTGAATAGCGTCTACGAGAATCGCGATGCCTTTTGCGGCCAGCTCGTCGCTAAGCACAAGGGGCGGAAGGAGCCTTGCGACGTTGAAATAGTGTCCACCGATCTCGATCAACAGGCCACGACGGTGACATAACGTACGCACCTCCCTGGCCAGTTCCGGGGCCGGCTCCTTTGTGGATTTGTCCTTGACCAGCTCTACGCCCAGCATCAGCCCCATACCACGCGCTTCGCCAATGATCTCGGAGTCTTTCTCCAACTCTTTGAGGGTGGAGAGCATCACGCTCCCCAGGTTCAAAGCGTGCTCAGCCAGCTTGTGGTCGACCATGAAGCGCAGGGCTGCGGCGCCGGCCGCGTAGGCGGTCACGTTGCCACGGAAGGTGCCGATGTGCTTCCCTGGAGGCCAAGTATCCAGCACCTCCTTGTAGGCAATGCCGGAGATGGGGAGGCCCAGGCCACCGAGGGCCTTGCTCATGGTTATGATATCTGGAACAATGCCGCTGTGCTCGAACGAGAACATCTTCCCGGTGCGGCACAGACCCGCTTGGATCTCGTCAGCGATCATCAGAACCTCGTAGCGGTCACAGGTTGCCCGAACCTGGGACATGAACCGCTGCGGGGGAACAATGGAGCCACCTTCGCCCTGAATGGGCTCCACGATGACGGCCGCGGGCTTTGCCACTCCGGAGTGAGGATCCTCGAGAATGTGGTCCAGGTACTGGGCGCACTCGAGATCACAGCTAGCAGGTTCTCTGCCAAACGCACAGCGATAGCAGTACGCATAGGGAACGAAATGAACCTCGGGTATGAGCGGCAGGAAATCCTCCTTGAAGGGAGCCCCGCTGCACAGCGAGAGGGCGCCGGCCGTCATCCCGTGATATGAGCCCTCGAAAGCGATGATCGGATGTCTCTTGGTATTGTACTTGGCCAGCTTCACCGCCGATTCCACCGCATCGGACCCGGTTGGACCTCCAAAGGAGACCCGGTTCAGCTCAGGAGGGAGCACCTGGGACAGGGCTTCCACCAGTTGCCTGCGAGCCGGTGTGGGAAAGTCCAACGCGTGGGTGAGCTCCTCCAGCTGCGTCCTGGCTGCACGCAGCACGTCTGGATTGGCGTGCCCCACGCCCATGACCCCTGCGCCCCCGAAAAAGTCGATGTAGAGGTTGCCATCCACATCTTCCACTGTCGCCCCCCTCGCCCTGCGAAGCGCCATGGGCATGCCTCTGGGATAGGAGAGGACTGACCCCTCGTGGGAGTAGTGAAAGTCCAGGTACTCCTGCGATCTGGGACCTGGCGGCGGGGTCTTGATCAACGGCGCGTCGCTGAAAGAGAGGTCCTGAAACTCCATTCTTGTTCCCTCCAATCCACTGGCTGCCGTGCCGGCCCTCGTAAACGATCATCGGGGGCTGCAATCCCTGGCAGCCGCGCTGCGATGGATGCAATGGCAAGGCCAGAGCGACTCACAACTCAACTTGCCACCCGGACCGGCACGCAGGCTCTTGGCATTCGAAGAAAGAGATTCTTCGCTTCGCTCAGAATGACATAAGTGACGAGAACCTGAGTTTGTCGCGGATTTGCCGTGATACCCGCTGTATCCTAGAATGGTCTGACGCGGTGTCGGGGCCTTGTCAAGCCAGCCCACGCCTCGGCCGCAACGTCACGTGCCGACCGGGCGATGACCCGATGATACACCGATCTCTGCCAAAGCGAGGGCAAGCAACGATGTTGCAGCCAGCCATGGACCACGCGGCACAAATCCTGAAGCAGCTGCGCCTGAGCCAGCAGCTGATTGACGATCTGCCCGCCGAGTGTCAACCCAAGACCATAGCGGACGCCTACGCCATTCAGGATCGTTTGGCCGAGCTGCTTGGCGAGGACGTCGGCGGTTGGCTTGTCGGCTGCACCAACCCCGCCATCCAGAGACAGCTTGGTCTGAGCGAACCTTACGCAGCTCGTGTCTTTGCGTCCTCCCTGTTCCAGAGTCCTGCCAGGTTACGTCTGCCAGGGACTCTGCGAGTTGTGCTGGAGGTAGAGTTCGCGTTCACCCTCTCCAAAGACCTGCCGCGCCGGGAGGCTCCATACTCCGCGGTCGAGGTCGCCAGCGCCCTTCGGTCGGTCCATCCTGCCATCGAGGTAGTCCTTGGCCACTATGTCGACTGGCCGAGCAAAGACATCTACAGCCTCATTGCGGACAACGGCACCGATGGACCTTTGGTGCTCGGCCCGGGCGTACGAGACTGGCAGGCCATCGACCTCCGAGAGATCGTGGCTACTCTGACTGTCAACGGTGAGACCGCTCGACAGGGTGACGGTTCGAAGGTCATGGAAGGACCGCTTTCGGTCATGACCTGGCTCGCCAATCACAACCGACGCGCCCCGGGCCTGCGGGCCGGACATGTCGTCAATACGGGCAGCTGCACCGCGCTGTACTCTGCAGAACACGGTGACATTGCACAAGCTGATTTCGGCCCCCTGGGATCGGTGACAGTTGAGCTCGGCACCTCGGATCGTGACGCCCGCTGACACCACGTCCGGTTGGCAGCGGAGAAGCGATCACCGCCTCTTGTGGCACTGTTGTTGCCTGCTCTACCCCCTCTGCGTCTCCAGCCGAACTTTGGTCGCCGCCAGGTAGTTCATGATCAGGGCCGCGCCCATCATGGAGGTCACACCGGCGGCGTCCAGGGAGGGCGCAACCTCTACCATGTCAATGCCACGTGACTTTGGGTGCTGCCCGAGCTGCCAGATCAGCTCCAGGGCCTCGTAGGCCGACAAAGCGCCCGGGCTGGGGGCACAGGTACCCGGAGCCACACTGATGTCCAGCCCATCGATGTCTACGCTGATGAAAAAGGCCTCAGTGCCGTCACTGGCCGCTTTCAGGGCCTCGGCCACCACATCGTCCACACCTCGCCGGTGGACCTGGCGCGAGGTGATCACGGTGGCCCCCACTTCACGGCAGTAGTCCCTGTAGTACCTGGAGTTGAGCCAGCCATTGATGCCAATCTCTACCAGGTTCTTTCCCAAGACTGGGCGCTCGGGCTCCTCCATCAGTCGGCGGAAAGGTGTCCCGCTCGAGACCTCGCCGTGGTGGGAGTGGCGCACGTCCAGGTGGGAGTCCAGCATGATGACCCCGATCCTGCCCGCGGTGGCATTGATCAGCGACTTGGCAGTGGGGTAGGCAATCGAATGGTCACCACCGATGACGGCCGGCGTAACGCCCAGTGCATAGATGGCTGTCATGACCTTCTCGATACGCTCGTGCGTCCCGAGAACGTCAGTCTGGAGGACATCCACGTCGCCAAAGTCGGTCACTGTCAGGCCAGTCGAGAGGTCCACATCGATGCCTGGCTCGTAGACGTTTGAGAATACCAGTGAACTGCGAACGCTTTGCGGGCCAAAGCGGCAGCCACGACGCCC
>JBFFCR010000395.1:0-3973 GCA_041559855.1 Anaerolineae bacterium
CAACGTGGTGTACCGGTTGGGCTTTGCATCGTCCCGACCCCAAGCACGACAGACGGTGCGTCACGGGCATGTCGAGGTCAATGGGCACAAGGTCAACATTCCTTCGTACCTGGTCAAGCAGGGCGATGTCGTGTCGATCCGGCCCAGCAGCCGCAGCAGTGGCATGATCAAAGATATGGTCCTTGATCTGGAGCACCGTGCAGTGCCTGACTGGCTGAGCCGGGACGACCCATCTCTATCGGGGCGTGTGTTGTCCATGCCGCGGCGAGAAGACATTGACGTTACGATCAACGAGCAGTTGATTGTCGAGTACTATAGCCGCTGAGGCCATAGCGGACAGAAGGCGAAGCGACGGATGCTCAGCTGGGGCAGGGCGTCTTGGCGGTTCGTGGTTTCGTGAGCAAGGGGGTGCCAGTTGTTGAATTTGGTCTTGCCCAGAATAGAGGCTGATGCTCAGGCGAGGAACTATGGCCGGTTCGTGATCGGTCCGATGGAGAGCGGCTACGGCATCACGATCGGGAATCTGCTGCGCCGAATCTTGCTCTCATCGCTTGAAGGAGCGGCCATTACCTCGATTCAGGTCAGGGGCGTCTACCACGAGTTCTCGACGGTCCCGCATGTGCGGGAAGATATGACGTCCCTGTTGCTGAACCTTAAGCAAGTGCGGTTCAGCTTCACCGACGACGCGGAGGATCAGGCCCGTCTGCGCTTGGAGGTGAAGGGCGAAGGCGTGGTCGTTGCGGGCGACCTCGTGTGTCCGCCGATCGTGGAGGTGATCAACCCCGAGCAGTATCTGCTTACGACCGATTCCTCTGAGGCGGATGTGGAGATCGAGATGACGGTGTCCCTGGGGCGCGGCTATTCGCCAGCTGAGGAGCGTGGCAAGCTGCCGGTTGCCGAGATCCCCACCGATGCCATCTTTAGCCCGGTTCGCAAGGTGAGCTACAAGATCGAACGGGCCAGGATCGGCCAAGTCAGCAACTTTGACCGCCTGGTGATGGAGGTGTGGACGGATGGCACGATCTCGCCGGCGGAGGCGCTGAGCACGGCGGCCCAGCTCGTCGTCAGGCATATGGCAGCCATTGCCGATGTTGGCGATGTGATGCTCGAGGTCGAGCCAGAGGTCGTGGAGAGCCGGATCCCGGAGAGGATTGCAGAGACGAATATCGAGGATCTGGATCTCTCGGTGCGTGCCTTTAACTGCCTGAAGCGGGCAGGGATCACAAAGGTAGGCGAGATCCTGGAAAGATTGGAACGAGATGAGGAAGAGCTTCTGGCAATCCGCAATTTCGGCCAGAAATCTCTCGACGAGTTAAAGCTGAATCTGGAGGCCAAGGGCTATTGGCCTCTGCCGGTTGAATAGCCGGCTGGCTGAGGGCCAGGGGCCGTAACTCGTGCCTCGCCGTTATGGAGAGAATGCTATTCGGAGGCAATGAGGACAGATGAGACACCGCAGAGCAGGCCGCCGTCTGGGCCGGGATACCGGGCACCGGCGAGCACTATATAGAAATCTGATGACAGAGCTGTTCCGTCACGAGCGGATTCAGACTACCGAGGCCAAGGCGCGAGCAGTTCGCCCCCTGGCAGAGCGGCTGGTGACCAAGGCGCGCAAGGCGCGGACGGAGCGAGTGGTTGAGCTGGCCCAGCAACGGGATACAAAGAAGCTGAGCGAGTGGTTCAATGCCAAGCGGGCAGACCAGCTCATCGGTCTGGCAGAGCAGGGGGACGAGGAAGCCCTGGAGATGATGGCTGAGCAGATGGCTCTGCACGCTCGACGCCAGGTGCTGAATGTGCTGCATGATAGGGATGTGGCGCACAAGCTGGTGGAAGAGATCGCGCCGCGCTTTGAGGATCGCCCTGGCGGCTACACCCGCATGTTCAAGTTGGGTATGAGGCGTGGTGATGCAGCCAAGATGGCCCTGCTGGAACTGGTAGAGTGAGGACGGTTTCCTTGGCGAGTGAGCCTCTGCTGAAGCGGCGGCCAGGCGGGCGCTAGGGGCGCCGTGGGACCACGAGGTGCGGCGTGACCACTCCGCAACTGGCAGGTGAGCTGCAGCGGTTCCGGGCCAAGATTGAGTACGATGGCACGGACTTTTATGGGTTTCAGGTCCAAGCCGCAGAGCGTACGGTTCAGGGAGAGATCGAGAGAGCGCTGGAGGCGGTTACCGGATCCGGGACACGGGTCGTAGGGGCCGGTAGGACAGACCGTGGGGTTCACGCCAGGGGACAGGTTGTCCACTTTACGGCAGTGTGGCGACACGGACTGCAGGAGCTCCAGCGGGCGCTGAACGCAGTTCTGGCGAGCGATGTGTCGGTCTTGGAGCTGGATCTGGCGGAGGAGGGTTTCCATCCCCGCTTCAGCGCCTTGAGGAGGAGCTATCGCTACACGATTCTGAACCGGCGCTGGCCCGCTCCTTTGGAGCGACGCAGGGCTTGGCACGTGAGTCAGGAGCTGGACCTGGGGTGGATGGCGGAAGCGAGCCGGTGCTTGATTGGCACCTACGACTTTGCCACCTTTGGGCAGCCTCCCCAGGGGGACAACACGGTTCGAACGGTATTCCGGGCCGAGTGGCAAGAGCACGGGGCCCTGCTCTGGTTCGACATCGAGGCGAATGCGTTTCTGTACCGGATGGTACGAAGTATTGTCGGCACTCTGGCGCTGGTGGGCAGGGGGCAGATTCAGCCGCAGGATGTTGAGTCGTTCCTGCAAGCCCGCGATCGGAGTCTGATTCAGCAGGTGGCCCCTGCGCATGGACTGTGCTTGATGCGAGTTGATTATGCTGCACGTGAGGGAGTTTGATCGTGAGGACTTTTACGCAGAAACAGGAAGAAATTGAACGCAACTGGTACGTGGTAGATGCCGAGGGCGAGACGCTCGGGCGGCTGGCCTCCAGGATCGCGCCCATTCTCAAGGGCAAACACAAGCCGATCTACACGCCCCACCTGGATTGCGGCGACTTTGTGGTCATTGTGAACGCCGAGAAAGTGCGCGTGACGGGGCGGAAGCTGGATCAAAAGTTCTACCATCGCCACTCAGGGTATCCCGGTGGTTTGACGAGCATCAGCCTGAGGGACCAGCTGGACAAGCATCCGGAACGTGTGCTGACGGCGGCGATTCGAGGGATGTTGCCAAAGAACAAGTTGGGGCGGCGGATGATCAAAAAGCTCAAGGTCTATGCGGGCGACGAGCACCCACACCAGGCCCAGCAGCCCAAGCCCCTGGAATTGTAGGGAGAGAACCTATGTCCGATGAAGTTCGCTATTATGAGGCAGTAGGCCGGCGAAAACGCGCCACGGCGCGCGTGCGGCTCTATCCTGGTGACGGTGAGATTGTGATCAACGGCAAGCCGTTGAAGGAATACTTTCGCCGTCCGCAGGACTGGCGCGATGTGATGATCCCCTTCCAGCTGACCGAAAGCGAGAATCAGTTCAACCTTTCAGTGTTGGTCAAGGGCGGGGGGATCACAGGGCAGGCCAATGCGGTCCGTCACGGGATTTCCCGCGCGCTGCTCCTGGTCAATCCAGAGTCAAGGACTGCTCTGCGCCGCGCCGGGCTGCTGACACGCGACCCGCGCGAGAAAGAGCGAAAGAAACCGGGTCTCAAACGGGCGAGGAAAGCGCCGCAGTACACCAAGCGCTAGGCGTTTCGTCCAGCAGATGCTGGCGGCACAACTGGCCGCGTGGCCCGGGCCCTTTGCTGAGCAGGATCTGCGTGCTCCGAGTCCAGGGTTGTCGGCCTGCCTGCACTGCCGGCTAGCTCGCGTATGCTGGGGATGATGCCGCAAGGCTCATCCCCTTTTGTTGTGCCTGCGCGCGGCCAGGCAGCAGATCGTGATTCTATCGTCCACGCACGGCCTAGCCTTCTCTCCATCAATTCTGCTGCTTTCCATGCCGTATATTGCCAAGCCAACGAAAAGCTGGTATAATAGAACAAGATCAACGGCGGGTAACCGGGTTCGAGCGGGTACGACCG
>JBFFCR010000396.1:0-3956 GCA_041559855.1 Anaerolineae bacterium
ACACGCGCGCGTACCTGGACAGCCTTGCACTGGATCTGTCACACCTCGATTCCGCCCTGCCGCTCATGCTCGACCGGGATGCGACCATCCTGGTCGCCGGACGCGTCAGCTCGGCCACGTGGGCCTACCTCGAGCGGGAGACTGCCTGTAGCACGCGCGTCCTATCCGAGGAACGGGGCATGCGAGCGAGCGGGCGCCAGGCACGGGGCGAGGTGCGCAGTCTTCTCGGCTACTACCTGGACGCCGTGGGGATGGACGGGCTGTTCGAGACTTTGGCCACAATGGGACAGGCCCTATTCCTCGACAATCGCGTGCTCTTTGCCCACCGTGGGCTGTGGCCTTCGGCGGCGGATCGATTCTACTCCGACCTGCGCCAGCCGGAACAGATCGGCGATCCCTTTGTGCGGGCACTCACCGAGGCAGCGATGGCCGCTCCGGTACCTGTGATCATGGGCGGCCACTCCCTGGTGGCGGGAGGGATGTACGCCATGGTCGATGCGGCGTGGGCGCGGGGGCATGATGTGCCCCGCCATGTCGTCCCCGAAGTGCTATGACCCAAACCCTCTGACCGAGCAACGGCCGCTATCCGGATTAGTGGCAACAGCCTCATACCGAACTCGCGGCAGGCGTCTGTCCCCATGGGGGCGACAGCCCTCTGGCAGTTGCCACTGGAACGGTTTGGTGCTAGAATCGACCAAGCACGAACCCGACATCAACCAAGCACAACACGAAGGAGTGTCTGTCATGTCCAATGAGGAGTACTGGGATTCCTTTCTCGGGGTTGGGCTGGATAGGGTGGACCCTGCGACAGATCTGATCATCGGCTTCGAGGAGGAGCGGCAGGCGCGCAAGCTGATCATGATCCCCTCCGAGTCGATGGCCCCCAGGGCTGTGCGGCAGGCATTGGGCAGCGTCTTTAACAATGTCTACGCCGAGGGCTACCCGCCGCTGCGGATGACCCGCGACGAGGAGCCAGCCCTGCTCGACGTTCCTCACCAACTGGCCTATTATCGCCGCTACGCCGACCGGCGTTTCTACAAAGGGGCAGAGTACGTGCACTTTGTAGAGACCCTGGCGCAACGGCGGTGCGCCGACTGCTTTGCCAACGAACGGGTGAGTTCTGGCGATATTCATGTCAACGTACAACCCCTCTCAGGTGCGGCGGCCAACCTGGCGGTCTATGACGCCGTCGTGGACGCCGGCGACGTAGTCATGGGCATGGACCTCTACCAGGGTGGCCACCTGACCCACGGCAGCGAGTTCAACTTTTCGGGCAAGCGCTACCATGTCGTCAGCTATGGCGTGAGCAAGCGGACCGGCAAGCTGGACTATGACCAGATCCAAGACCTGGCCCGCGAGCATAAACCCAAGATGATCATCGCCGGCTACACCTCCTATCCCTGGGCGCCTGACTGGGAGGCCTTTGCCTCCATCGCCCGCGAGGTAGGCGCAGTGCTCCTGGCCGACATCAGTCACCCGGCGGGCATGGTCGTCGCCGGGGCATTCCCCAGCCCGGTGGGCATCGCCGACATCATCACCTTTACTACTCACAAGACCATCTGCGGCCCGCGCGGCGCGGTCATTATGACCACCGACGAGGAGATGGCCAACAAGATCGACATGGCCGTGTTTCCTGGAGAGCAGGGCGGGCCCCACACGCAAAAATTCGCCGCCATGAGCGTCGCCTTCAAGATCGCCCAGACACAGCAGTTCAAGCGCCTGCAATGGAAGATCAAGGAAAACGCTGCCGCCCTGGCTGCTGGCCTGCAAGAGCGCGATCTGAAACTGGCCTACGGCGGCACCGACTCTCACTTCTGCATGCTCGATCTGAACAGCGTCGACGGCGGCACGGGCTTTCCCCTGCGCGGCGAGCCCGCGGTCCGCATCCTGGACCTGGCCGGCATTGTCGCCAACAAAAACACCATCCCGGGCGACGAGATCACAGCCCTGGCCATGGGCATCCGGCTGGGCACGCCCTGGCTCACCCAGCGCGGTTTCGGCCCGGCCGAGATCGACGAGGTAGCCCGCCTGATCTACAAGACCGTGACCAATATCCGCCCCTTCAGCTACATCGGCCTCGCCGGCGAGTTACCGCGCGGCAAGATCGATCTGGATGCCCTGGAAGAGATCAAGCACGAGGTAGCGTCACTGGCAGCCAGGGGCGTTGCCGAGACGGAGGATGCGGGCCGCGAGTACCCGCACTACTACAACCTGCTCGACACGGCGCCGCGCCCCTATGCGGGCCTGAAGCCGGCCGCCGGCCCCGGTCTTGAGGCCGAGTTGGAGGCCTCCCGCGGCGGAGCCGCCCTGCTCGATCTCACCGATGGCGGCGTGATCCGCGTGACGGGTGAACGGGCCGAGGGCTCGCTGCAGCAGATTATCACCAGTGACGTTGCTGCGCTGGAACCGGGCAGTTGCCAGCTCGGCTTCATGCTGGACCAGCACGCTCAGCTCGTCGACGATCTGTCGATCCTGCGCCTGTCCGACGGCCAAGGCTACTTGCTCCTGACCAACGCGGTCAACCACGAACGGGTCAAGGCCTGGTTGAGGGCCCTGGGCGACGGCTACACCCTCTTTGACCCCGATGACCTGTACCGCAAGGTCGAGGGCCCCATCGTCGTCGAGGACCTGCGGCAGGCAGAGGATGCTGATTGCACCGTGACTCTCGCCCTGCGCGGACCCCAGGCGGCCCAGGTCCTGGAAGCTGCCGGTGACATCCCTGGCTATCACTTCCTTCACAGCGACGAGCGCATCGAGTTGCACCTGCCCGCCGGGCAGGTGCAGGCTGCCTACGACCGCTTGGTCATCGCGGGGGCGACGCCCGCCGGATCTGACACGCACCAGGCCCTGCGCGCCGAGGCCGGCCTGCCGGACTACAGTCAACTGCCGGGATACGGTCCCGAGTCGGGCCGTCCGACCGGCCTGGCGTTGTACAACAGCGGGCACCAGGAGCGTTTTGCCCTGCCGGTGCCATACTGGGTCGGCTGCCACAGCCTCGACCCCGTGCGCCCGGACACTCAACTGCCCGCTTTCCACTGGGAAGAGCCCCAGGACGCGCCGCTCAAGCGCACGCCTCTATACGACTGGCACAAGGCCCACACGCGCAAGGTGATCCCCTTTGCCGGGTGGGAAATGCCCGTCTGGTACACGGGCGTCCTCGATGAGCACACCGCCGTTCGCAGGGCTGCCGGCCTGTTCGACGTGGCCCACATGGGCGTATTCGAGATCAGCGGCCCCCACGCCACCGAGTTCCTGGACCTGGTGCTCACCAACTATGCCCGCTGGTTCAGCCCTGGCGAGAGCTTTTACGGCTACCTGCTGGATCAGGACGGGAACGTCATCGACGATCTGATGGTCTACCGCCGGCGCGACGACCTCTACCTGATGGTGGTGAACGCGGCCAATGCCGACAAGGACTGGGCCTGGCTCAACGCCGTCAATAATGGCGAGGTGCTGATCGACCGCCAGCGCCCCGACCTGCGCGTGCTGCGCCCGGCCATCCTGCGCGATCTCAAGAACCCGGCCTGCGGCGCTGACATGCGCGTCGATCTGGCCCTCCAGGGCCCCGCTGCCCTGGCAATCCTGCAGAGCCTTGCAGCCGATCCGCGGCTCAAGGACCGGCTGGCCCGCGTGCCCAAGACCGGCCTGACCGAGTGCGTGCTAGGCGGCCCCGGCACAGCCTCCGAGGAACGCTTTGACCTGGTCATCGCCCGCACAGGCTACACGGGGGAGGACATTGGCTACGAGATCTTTTGCCACCCCGACCAGGCAGTCACCTTCTGGGAGGCGGTCCTGGAGGCAGGGCAGCCCTTTGGCGTGCAACCGTGCGGCCTTGCCGCGCGCGACTCGACGCGAACCGAGGCCGGCTTGCCCCTCTACGGGCACGAGCTCGCCGGTCCCTTTGACATATCGCCGGTGGGCGCCGGCTTTGGTTCCTACGTCAAGCTGCACAAGCC
>JBFFCR010000397.1:0-3942 GCA_041559855.1 Anaerolineae bacterium
CCTTTTGCTGGCAGCACTGGCAATGTTGGGCCTCAGCCTGGTCATTGGCATTATGAGGCGTGCGGGAGATTGATCATGGATCTAGATCTGAAGGAACGTTTCCTGGTGCGCTGGCAGGAGTATTTCGCCGGTGCGGAGTTGCCGATCGTGTTCTTTTACACCGGCGAGCGGGGCTTGGCAGAGGCGCCACGACCCCAAGGTCACCGCTGTCTGATCTGCGCGCTGGGACAGGCGCGCAGAGGGACCCCGCTGCAGTTCGACGTGGATGCCGTGGCCTGTGGGGGCGGCAAGTACTACCTGGGCTTTGCGTCCGGGTTGCGCCCAGGCTTTGAGCATTTCCTGTCGTGCGGCATCCCTGGCGAGATGGAGGGGGAGAGGTATAAGCAATCGCCAGAGTTGGTCAAGGCGCTGATGGCGAACATGCACAGATTTGAGGCCCCAGCCTCGACCATCGTGTTCAAGCGCTGGGATCAGCTCGAAGCGGAGGACGAGCCGGCGGTGGTGGTCTTTATCGCGAGGCCCGACGTGCTCTCGGGCTTGTTTACCCTGGCAGGGTTTGACGAGGCGAGGCCTGAAGCTGTGATCGCGCCCTTTAGTTCGGGCTGTGGCTCGATCGTGTACTGGCCGTACCAGGAGCTGGGGACAGAGTCTCCGAGGGCGATTCTGGGCATGTTTGACGTCTCGGCGAGGCCGTGCGTGCCTGCCAACACGCTGAGCTTTGCCGTACCCTGGCCCAAGTTTGTGCGCATGGTGGATCAGATGGACGAGAGCTTTCTGATCACCGAGTCATGGCACAAGGTGCGGGCGAGGATGGCGCGGGGAATTGAGTAGTGAGATTGGGCCAGTCCCAAAGTGTCACCCTGAAGGAGCGCAGCGACTGAGGGGTCTTTGAATCGATCCAGTTAGAGCAGAAACGAGATGTTTCGTTTCGCCCAACATGACAGAGCATGGCCTTTGGGATAGCCCCAATCAGGATCTTTCTACTCAGTGTGGCCTTCTCTACGTGATCGTGCAGCACTCCAGTGATTCCAAGATCTCGGGCTTGATGTCGGCGCCGTGGCCCGGGGCGTCGGGCAGCGTGATCTTTCCTCCATCGTAGGTGATGCCGCCCTCCACCACGTCGGCCTTGCCAAAGGCCGAGTCGAGGTCGGCAAAGACAATGTTGGGCCGCGCAGAGACCAGGTGCGCGGCGGCGCTGAGGCCCAGGCGCGTCTCGGACATGCAGCCCACCATGCACTGGATCCCGGCAGCTTCGGCAACGGCGTTGATCTTGAGCGCGGTGTGAATGCCCCCCGACTTGGCCAGCTTGATGTTGAAATAGTCGCAGGCGCCCATGCTCGCCAGGCGGAAGGCGTCGTGGTGGTCGAACAGCGACTCGTCGGCCATGATGGGAATGGGGCTCTGCTCGCGCACGCGGCGCAGCGCCTCGTTGTTCCAGTGAGCGACCGGTTCCTCGCAGTACTGGATGTCGAAGCGCGCCAGCTCTTGCAGGATCTGAACCGCCGTCACCGGGTCCCAGCCCTGGTTGGCGTCGATGCGCAGCAGCGTCTCCGCGCCGATGGCATCCCGGATAGCCCGGATGCGGTCCACATCGTCGGGCAGCCCTGTGCCCAGCTTGACCTTGATGGCGGCGAATCCACGCCCCTTTGCCTCCAGGGCCTCCGCAGCCATCGCCTCGGGCGTGTCGATGCCGATCGTCTCGTCGGTGGTTACGGCGCGCTTCTCGCCCCCAAGCAGGGCGTACAAGGGCAGCTCGGCGCGTTTGGCCAGCAGGTCGTACAGGGCCATGTCAAAGGCGCTGCGGGTGGTGGTGTTGTGCACCAGGTAGCTGCCGAGCTCCTGCATGCGCGCTTCGATGGCGCAGGGATCTTTGCCGGTTAACAGCCGGGCGAGCTCCTTGGACGCCTCGAACGCGATGGCCTGGGTCTCGCCGGTGAGGAATGGCAGTGGCGCTCCTTCACCTACACCGTACAGCCCGTCGCTGGCGTGGATGCGGACGAGGATGTTCTGCACCTCGTCGAACACGCCGATGGCGATGCGGAACTGGTTCTGGCGGGCGATGTTCAGCTTGTAGATCTCGACCTTGGTTACGGTGGGCATGGGAGCCTCCATGTGCGCCGGGCGAAGCCTACTCGTAGACCTTTTCGTCCCCTCGATCGGCTTCGGCTGCATCTGCTTCGACGTCGCGGGCAGTTTGGCTTCTGCCCAACAGTTCCTTGTAGTACTCGTGCTGGATAATGAGGTCCATCACTTCGTTGGTGCCGGTCCAGATCATGATCAGCCGCGTGTCGCGCAGGAGACGTTCGATCGGATACACGTTGGTGTAGCCGATACCGCCCATGATCTGCATGGCGTGGTTGACCACCTGCCAGGCGGTATCGGTGGCGAATTTCTTGGCCTCCGACACCAGTCGCCGGGTTTGTCGTGGATCGTGCCCCCCAGGCGGGGCAGCATCCACCGCCCTTGCCGCGCCATAGACCAGCATCCGCGCCGCATCAAGCTGGGTGATGCTGTCCGCCACCTTGAAACTCACCCCCTCAAAGTTGCGGATCTTTTGACCGAACGCTTTGCGCCGGTCTGAATAGCGGGCCGCCACCTCCAGCGCGGCGCGGGCCATGCCCAACGCTCCGGCAGCGCTGGTCATCCGCTCCGGGATCATCATCTGGTAGAACACCGCTGCCGCCCCGTTCTCCGGGCCGATCAAGTTCTCCTCGGGCACCCGCGCCCCGCGAAAGTAGATACGCCCCGTGCCGCCACCCCGCGTGCCCATCAGCCCGTAGACGTGCTCCACATCCACACCAGGGCCGCGCTCGACGATAAAGGCGCTCAGGCCCTCGTGCGGCCTGGCCTCGGGGTCGGTGCGGGCGTAGACCAGAAAGTAGTCGGCTCCCTCGGCGCCGACCACGAAACGCTTCTGCCCCTCGAGCACAAAGGCATCGCCTTCGCGGCGGGCCGTTGTCGTCGTGCCGAAAAAGTCGGACCCGCCCCGCGGCTCGGTCAGCGCCTCGGCAACGGTGAGCTTGCCCTCCAATGCCGGGCGCAGCCAGCGCGCCTTTTGCTCGGGCGTGCCAAAGACGTGGATCGCCTCGCCGACGATGCTGGGTAGGGAGTAGAGGCAGGCCAGCGAGGTGCCCAAAATGCCCACCTCCTCCAGGGCGACGATTTCGTCGCACCAACCCAGGCCGCGCCCGCCATACTCCCTGGCGAAACGCAGGCCCAGCAGGTTGCGCCGGGCCGCCTCTTGTACGTATTCACGGGGGTAGCGCACCCGGTCGGCATCCATGTCCAGGATGAGCTGCCGGGGTACTCCTTTGACAAAGCCGCGCATCTCGTCGCGCAGTGCTTTCTGCTCTGGGGTGAGAATGGCATCGAACATGTCCTGAAGGCTCCTTTCTCCGCTTGGCGGACAACCTTCCTACCAACCGCGGACTATCGAAGGCCGTGATACAGTTGCATTATACTCCGACTGCCAGGGAGCAGCAAATGGCGGGGCTCGCAAACTGTTCCAGCTCCTGAAGACACCCGTTTGCCCTGACTGTACGACTGATGATTCCCTCAGGTCAGGAGGAGCGGAGAATAACTTGATTCGACAAAAAACACGCCAGATCTGGATTCCATCCTGAGGGCAAAGGCGGAAGCCAAGCCCCCTCGATGAAGCTGACCTCCGCCTGATTCACGGACTGGAATCCGGACCAAGACGACTAATGCTGTCCCAAGTAGCGTGTGAGGAACGTGCAGGAACAACTACGCTGAGTATGTGTGGGGGTGGCTATGCTGTATACTCCGCCTTTTGGTGCAGGACCGACGACTGGGTCTTGACGTCGTCGAGAAAATCAGCTTTGTCCATGCCTTCGGTGAATGCCAGAACCAGGCGAGCTGCCGTAGCGACGTCCAAAAGCGTCGCTTCATCCCGATGCATAGACGACCTCGGCCGTATCCAAG
>JBFFCR010000398.1:0-3926 GCA_041559855.1 Anaerolineae bacterium
CTCGACCTTGTTCATTTGATGCGTGCTCAAGATGATGGCTTTCCCTTCATCCCTTAGATTGCCGACGATGTTCTGAACAGCCTGTGTTCTTACGGGATCCAGGCCGGCGAAGGGCTCATCCAGAATGACCAACTCGGGGTCATGAATGACGGCGACAATGAACTGGATAAGCTGTCCCATGCCCTTGCTCATTTCTTTGTTTTTCTTCTTTTTGTGTTCGAGCATGCCAGTTTGCTCGAGCAATACATTCGCCTTCTTTTCAGCCATGGCCTTGTCCATACCTTTCAAGGAGGCAAGATAAAGGATTAGATCAATGGCTGTTAGTCTCTTATACAACCCCCTCTCCTCAGGTAGGTAGCCGATTTGATCCTTCAAGGCTTCATTCATCTGCTGGCCAAAGATCTTTACTTCACCGGAATCGGGTTTCATGAAATCCAAGATGATCTTTATGGTGCTGCTCTTGCCCGCCCCATTAGGCCCAATGAGCCCCAGGATCTCCCCCGGATCAACGCAAAAGGTCAAGTCATGCACCGCAGTCACATCGGCGTAGGACTTGTACAAGTGGCTTACTTCAACTGCTTTCATCCAAGCCCTCCCCTGTCCATTTTGATGTCATGATGATCTCCTTGGAATCCAAGCCCCTTGCCGCTGTTAGCGCGTACCCGGTAGCCGGTCATCAGATGTATGGTTGCATCACCACAGCCAACTGGTCCGATCGTATCACAGGAATGAACAGAGTGCCTGACGATGTGCTGACGGCAAGCTGATGTGCCGCCTTGCTGATTGGCCAGGCGATAGCCACGAACCCACTATCACCTTTACGCTGTCCTGTATTTCCAGTTGCGCGGTAATGGATACGGATTGATGTGCTGCAAAGCCGGCACAAATGGCTTTCCCTTCTCGGCGTGGGCTAGGGACGGTTAAGAAAATGATACGGCAATGATCCTGGGCTCCGTCCGCATCGCTCTCTGAGGGCTGTGGCCCGGCGCAAGCTGGGCTCGTTTTTCACCTTTCGGACCACCCCTAGCGATCCAGCGACCCTGCCTACTCGCGCGCCAGACGCCGGCGGATGGCATCGCGCATGGCTTGGTGCTCGCTCCAGGGTGTCTCGACCGTGCCGTAGCACATCGACTGCTCGTGACCCTTGCCGCAGGCGATGACCAGGTCTGAGGGCCGCGCCAGGTCAACGGCGAACTGGATCGCTGCGGCCCTGTCGGCGACGCGGTAATAGCTCTGTCCCTCTACCGCACCTGCCCGCTCCGCGCCGCGTGCCATCTCGTCCAAGATCCCGTCCAGCGGCTCAGTGCGCGGATCTTCGGCGGTGAGGATGGTGACGTCCGCCAGGCGCCCTCCTACCTCGCCCATCCACGCCCGCTTTTGCACGTCACGAAGGCCAGCACTGCCAAAGACGGCGATCACTCGCCCGCCGGTCAGAGTGCGGGCCGTCTCCAGTGCTCGCTGCAAGGCGTTGGGGGTGTGGGCAAAATCAACCAAAGCGATAAAGGGCTGACCCTCGTCAATGCGCTCCATGCGGCCCACTACGCCCTTGACCTCCCACACTCCCTGCTGGATGGCCTCGACAGGCGTCCCGAGGGCCAGCGCCGCGCCGGTGGCCGCCAGGATGTTCGAGATGTTATAGTCGCCCACGAGCACGGTACGCAGCTCGAAATCCCCTACGTCTGATCGGACCGTGAAACGAGTGTCCGCAGGTGAGCGGCGGATGCGGGTGGCGAGCAGGTTGGCATCGCCTGCGCCAGCGCCCTCGATGCTATAGACCAATTGCCGGTCCGCGGGAATTGGCCGCAGATAGCGATAGGAATCGTCGTCCGCATTGAGCACCGCCACCTTGGGCACGCCCGGCTTGCGCTGTCCGGCAGCCAGGTGGTGAAAGAGCCTAGCCTTGGCCTGCTGATATCCCTCCAGGCTGCCGTGAATGTCCAGGTGCTCGTGGGTGATGTTGGTGACGACGGCCACGTCGAAATCACAGGCGGAGACACGGTGCTGCTGCAGCCCGTGGGATGTTACCTCGAGCACGGCGGTATCCATCCCGGCGGCGACCATCTCGGCAAGATAGCGCTGCATGTCGGGGGCGTCGGGTGTGGTGGTATGCAAGCCTGTGTCCATCACGCGCTGGCCGATGACGGCATTTACGGTGCTGACCAGGCCCGCGCGCCTGCCAGCGGCGATCAGAATGCTGTACAGCAGATTGCAGGTGGTGGTTTTGCCATCGGTGCCGGTCACCCCCACGACCGTGAGCTGGCGCGCGGGGAACCGGTGCCAGGCTGCCGAAAGATAGGCCAGCGCCTCGCGGCCATCGGGCACGATCACCTGGGGGATGCTCAAGCCCTCCAGGTGCCGCTCGCAGACGATGGCCGCAGCACCGTTGATCGCAGCCTGGGAGGCAAAATCGTGCCCATCCACCGAGACGCCGCGATAGGTGACAAAGAGGGTGCCAGCCCTCACCTGGCGCGAGTCGCTCGCAATGGCCTCGATGGCAATGCCCGCCAGATCCGCCGGGCCGCTAGGGATCTGCGCTCCGGCCGGCAGGGCTGCAAGCAGGTCAGCCAGCGAGGTTGGCGCGTTTTTCAAGAGCCTACCGCCTGGAAGGGTCTCGCCGAAGGGGCCGGTCACTCTACGGGAAGCAGCGTGACCTTCTTGGGGCCGCCCCACTCGATCTCGACTTCGATCTGCTCCCCGCCCTTCTTCTTGAGCTTGTAGCTGATCTCGAACTCTGCCTGATCGGGCAGGTGCAGCTCCTTGTCGCCGAGGACCACGGTGCCCGACTCTACCTGGGCTGCCAGCGCGCGGAGCTGCTCCGCGATTTGGACCGGAGCCAGAACGGCTTCGGCCTTGCGCCGGTGCACCTGCCGCTTTGCCTTGGCCGCGCGCTTCTGGGCCTTGGCCGCTTGCTTTGCCTGCCACTTTTCGCTCTTTTTCGCCATGGTTCTCCCTCCAATCCTTCTCGCCTGCGCGTCGTGCCGTCCCACAATGCCCCTCGAGCGCGCCCACAGTATACCCCAATCCCCAACATGCGGCAACAACAAGGGATAGGCGCGGGCATGCCCAGCGTGCAGGTCATCGCAGTCACAGCACCCGGTCGAAATAGGGCACCCGGCGAATCAGGGCGCTGAGGGCAAAGCACAGCGGAACCGCCACGATGGCGGCCAGGGCAAACTTGGCCAGAGGGTAGATTGTCACATCAATAGCCAGCACCGCCAGCACGGTAATCACCGGCTCGTGGATGAGGTAAGCGGTGTAGGCACTGTGCGAGAGCTCCCTCGCAAGCCTGCCCTGATGGTCCCAGCGGCGGCGGAAGAGGTAGATCAGTCCGACGCACATCCCCACGCACAGGAATGCTTCCCACTGGGCAAGGAGCATCGACTGCCAATACCAGCCCCCCAGGAACAGATCGGCGTTCTCCTGTGCGCCAGCCAGCAGGGCGAGAGGTGGATACGCCAGGATGAGTCCGATGGCGATCAAGAGCCATAGCCGGCCCGCCTTGTCTGGGAGGGACAGGAGCCAGTTGCGGCGATAGGCGGACAGGCCGACAACGAATAGGGCGATGTACTGCACAAAGTTGGCAAACTGGAGGTTCAGGGGCCCGAACGTTTCGTTGACGCGGAACGCCAGCCGCACCAGAAAAGTGGCCGCACCTAACAGCAAGGCAAAAACGGCAACCCGGCCGCTGCTGGGAAATCGCGCGCCGGAGACCGGCTGGGGCGGTCGCCGCGCCGTGAGCACGCGGACTATCACATAGATCGCCGAAAACAGCAACAGCGCCTCAATAAACCACAGCGGGCCTCCGCCCAAGATACCGTACTTGCCAAAGTAGACGAGCCGAATCCATCCCCAGAACGACATCCCCTCACCCCTGTGCAGGACAAAGTAGATGAACAGGGGACGCACGATCCAGCTATACACAGCCA
>JBFFCR010000399.1:0-3913 GCA_041559855.1 Anaerolineae bacterium
AGGATCCAAGTTCTGCATTAAGTGTGGAGCAAGGTTCAACCAAATCTGCCCCAAGTGTGGCGCAGGGAACCGGGCTGAGGCCACATACTGCGGGCACTGCGGACATAGCCTCCTACCTGAGCGACCAAGACAGCCGCAGCGTCGCTGGCTCCGCGTTCTGCTGGTTGTGGTCGGGGCGGTCGTCGTGTTGGCCGCGCTGAGTGCAGGAGGGCTGTTGCTGTGCAGACAGATGGGGTGGTGCCCTACGCCGGAACCCATCGCTACCGGAGTTGTCCAAGCGCAAGCAGTGGCCGCCACTCTCACAACCGGCGAATTGCCGTCCCTCTCCGAGACAAAGCACATCACCGCCTCCACAGGCGGGTCTGTATCGCTTCCCGACGGTAGCGCGCTCGTCTTGGCCCCGGCGTCGCTCACCAGCGACGCGGATGTCACCCTGTCCGTGCAGTCGCCCGGAGAGCATGCCAGTATCCCAAACGACATCCCAGCTGCGATCATGGCCGAAGTCGTCATCGACGGTGGGGAGTTGCAGGCCTCCGTTGACCTAACTCTCTCGTATGCCTCCCTCAGCCCCGATGGCCTGCTGGCCGAAGATGCCCTGTTCGTAGCACAGTGGCTGGATGGCCAATGGCAATACCTGGGGGGAGAGGTGGACACGGAACGCCTCACGGTCGGCGTGGAAGCCGACCAGGGCGGCCTATTCGGTCTCTTTGAACTGCCCACACTAGACGAGCTCGTAATTCTGCTCCGCACCCTGCTTGGGCAGTGCGATGCTCCATACGAGCGGGACCAGGACTGGACCGACCTGGTCGCAGACATCGTCAGGAGCAATCCCGACGAGTCTCTGCCCAAGATGTCCGTGTACATCAAGCAGAACTTCGGCAACATCGGGGTGCTGCAGCACTGCTACATCCTCGCCGACCGATTGTGGCTCTCTGGGCACACGGGCTGGATTCCCTCTGCGCAGTACGACCTGTTGGCGGCTCCCGTCCTTGCTCACGAGCTGTTCCACGAGGGCAGAGGTAACCTCCGCGACGATATCGTCTGGCAGGCCCTCAAGGAGATGACATCACCAGAGAGCCGGGGGCAATATCGCGACCACCTCAAGCAGCTACTCGCATCCCTCTGGCTGGCGATTCTCGGCGAGGATCATGATGCAGCATTGTCACTCTCTGAGGAACTCGAGGGTATAGCTATCGACTGGCTCGGCGACCTCGGTTCTGCCGAGTGCGAGGTCCTCCGGCAGGAGGAGTTCAACGCTGATCTGAATGGCGTCACCTGGGCCAGCCGAATTACCGGCGATGCCAATGCGGTGGGACTCGTCTTCAGTCACCGCTGGGAACTACTCGATGGGCCAGGTGGCTGCGATCATCCTCCCGATGCCGAGCGCGCTGAGCAGATACGCACGCAATTCGCCATGGGCGAAGAAGGGGGCCTCTACGGCACGGTCAAAGAGGCCGACTCGGACCTGCCCCTGGAAGGTGTCGCCGTCTCAATAGACGGCACCCAAGCGGCACTCACGGACGCAGACGGCAAGTACCTCATTACGGGTCTGTCTCCGGGACAGCACTCGTTCTCATTCACCCATCCCCAGTTCAGCGACGCAGTACACGAAAGAGAAATCGCATCCCAGCGCCTGACGAGCTTGACCTTGGAGCTACAACCCCGCTCCGAGACCCCAGTTCCGACTCCATTCCCTAGCGACATGGTCTTCGTCCCTGCCGGAGAGTTCCAGATGGGCTGCGACGAAACAATCCCAGCGAGGACTGCAGTTCCGACGAGTTGCCGCTGCACACGGTCTACCTGGACGCCTACTACATCGACACGACCGAGGTGACCAACGCCCAGTACGCCCAGTGTGTCGCTGCTGGGGCTTGCGAGCCGCCATCGGACAACTCCTCCTTCACTCACTCATCCTACTATGATAACCCATCCTACGCTGACTACCCGGTGATCTATGTTTCCTGGTATAATGCAGCCGACTACTGCGCCTGGGCTGACAAGCGCCTGCCCACCGAGGCCGAGTGGGAGAAAGCGGCCCGCGGCAGCGCCGGCTACCGCGTCTACCCCTGGGGCGACGAGACCCCCGACTGCTCGCGGCTAAACTACTATCACGGTCAGTGGGGCTCTGGCTACAGGTGCGTGGGCGACACCAGCCGTGCCGGCGACTATCCCACCGGCGCGAGCCCGTACGGGGCGCTGGACATGAGCGGCAACGTGTGGGAATGGGTGAGTGACTGGTATCGTAGCGACTACTACAGCGTCTCGCCCCCGGACAACCCTGAGGGCTCACCTAGGGGGGTGGATAAGGTACAGCGCGGCGGCAGTTGGGCCATCGACTGGTACAACGTCCGCGTCGCGAGCCGCGACCACGGCTGGGCGGGGGATCGCGCCAGCCTCCTCGGCTTTCGGTGTGCGGCCTCCACCCTAACTGCAATCCCGACTCCAGTCCCTGTTGAGGGAGGCAAGATCGTCTTTGACTCGCCTGTTGGCGGTGAATGGCAGGTCTTTATCGTGAACCCAGACGGTACGTCTGCCAGGCAGCTCACCGAACTGCATCCAGGAATTGGGGACCCGGCCATCTCACCGGATGGAAGCAGGATCACGTTCCTCCAATCCAATACCCTGTGGGTTATGCGCGCTGATGGGACTGAGATGCAGCTCATCTTTGAGGGTGCCGAAGAGCCGGGCTGGCCCAATTGGTCGCCCGACAACAACACGATCGTGTTTGCTTTGGTGGTGGATGGTCGTAAGCAGCTACACACCATTGGGGCGGACGGGAGTGGTTTCGCACGCCTCACCGACAGCCTGGCAGACGATCTCGCCCCTGCCTTTGCCCCTGACGGCCTGTCCGTCGCCTTCTCGAGCAACCGCTCCGGTGCCTGGGAGGTTCACGTGCTGGACCTGCGGACCGGCGCGGTCGTTCAGGTGACCAGCTTGGGCGACCCTGTGGGTCCGAATTGGCCGGTTTTCTCCTCTGATGGCTCACTGATCGCCTTCGAGTCGGTTGGCAACAGCGGCGAGAGTGATGTGTACACGGTGAGGCTGGATGGATCGGGTCTCACCAACCTGACCGAAAGCCCGGCGTACGAGGGTGCGCCGGCTTGGTCTCCGCGCGGGGACCAGATCGCTTTTGCGTCGGACAGGGACGGAGGCTTGTATATTTATGTCATGAACAGAGACGGGACGGGGGTGAGGAGACTGACCGACCTCTGGGCGTGGGGACCTACGTGGTCCTTGCGCTAGACCGTGCGGGCCAGCGCCCGATGTCTTCCCGATGTCCTGCCTGGGCAACCAGCACCCGATCCCGGGGCCCTGTCCCTGATCCGTACTGCGCTTGTTGCTTCTCGCTCCACGAGGAGGAGTGCACTAACCGTCGAAGGCCAATGCACGACCGGTCGGTTGGCCGCCAGACCGCCTTTGAGGTGGGCATGACCTATATCGCCGTCATCGATGCGGATGGCGGGCCGGTACGGACCGTTGTCGACAAGCGGTCCTGGAATCTGAGTTGGTCGCCCGATGGCACCCGGTTGGCCCTCGCCCCGATGCGGGAGGGTGTCTTGTCAAATGGTGTAGAATGGCAGGCAGCCGATGGGATCTGGGTGGTTAATCTCGACGGGAGTGGTCTGCACCAGATCGCCCAGGAGGGAACGCAGCCGTCGTGGCACCGTTGAAAACATTGATTGAGAGAAGCTAGCCGGGAATCTGGCTTTGAGTTTCGCACCCGGCGAGAGGGTAAGATGAGATGTCCTGAATGCGGTCACGAGAATCCTGCAGGATCCAAGTTCTGCATTAAGTGTGGAGCAAGGTTCAACCAAATCTGCCCCAAGTGTGGCGCAGGGAACCGGGCTGAGGCCACATACTGCGGGCACTGCGGACATAGCCTCCTACCTGAGCGACCAAGACAGCCGCAGCG
>JBFFCR010000400.1:0-3913 GCA_041559855.1 Anaerolineae bacterium
AATAGCGGCGCGCATGGGCACAGGGCGGATTCGTCTAGGGGCCTAGGATACTGCCCTCTCAAGGCAGAGACACGGGTTCGAACCCCGTATCCGCTACTTAAGGCCACTGCTCTTTGGAAAACGTAAAGGGCAGTGGCCTTTGGTATTCCTAGGAGGAGACATGGATGTCACTGCCCTCGAACGGCTGTTTCAGGGGTTCCTGTTGTCCAAGGAAGCTGATGGACTCAAGGAAACCACGCTAAAGATGTACCATTGCACGTATCGCTCGCTGGTGGAGCATCTGCCCCTCGCCAAACTCCAGGATGCGACCACCATCACCCCGCAAGACCTGCAACGTTGGGTCCTGTACCTCAAAGACCAAAAGCACTATGCCAATGCCACAAGAGACCAGAGAATCGCCAAGTGCAAGTCCTTCTTCAAGTGGTGCTGCGATAATGGGTTTCTCGCAGAAGACCCGGCTCGTAGCCTCAAGCGGCCTAAGCAGAACTGGCAGCCGGACCCTCTCAGCGAAGATGAGTTGGACATGCTGCTGCAAGCGTCCACGAAAGGCCGATGCGGTGTGCGCAACTACGCTATCATCTGCTTTCTGCTTGATAGTGGTGTGCGGAACAGTGAGCTACGCAACCTAATAGCTGACGACATATCTTTGAAGACGGGGCAAGTCAAAATCAGGGAGGGCAAGGGCAGTAAGCCCCGAACAGTGATTATCGGCAAGCGGGCCAAGGAGGCGCTGTGGCGCTGGATGATGCACCGCCCTGAGGAGACTGAATACCTCTTCTGCACGGAGAATGGGCGCAAGTTTGGCCGGACGGTACTGCGCAGAATCGTGAGCGTCATTGGGGATAAGGCTGGTGTGAGGGCCTATCCTCATCGGCTCAGGCACACATTCGCGCTTCAATACCTAAAACTGGGTGGCGACCCCTACTCCCTCCAGTACTTGCTAGGGCATGAGGATATGACCGTCACCAAGCAGTACGTGAAAATCGCTGCCCAGGATGCCACGGAGATGTACCGCTCCCCGCTGGATGCTCTTGGGTAGTGTATCCAGCGGTAGTGACAAGGGATGTTCAATGCGGCCGTGGTCGCCAATCTGAGGCTGATAGCCAGCAAAACGGAGCAAAAGGGCCCCGAAGGCAATCCATCCTTTTCTTTGTCTTCGAGCATCTTGGCCTTCAGCAGGCCGATCTGGAATCATTTGAGGCATCTTGAGCTCAATCTGACCTCAATTGGCGGGCAGAAGCCCGCTTTTCGGCTGGGCTTCTAGGGAACAGTGGTGGGCGACACGCAGCAGCTGAAACCGTTTCGGATACAAGCTATGCTGGGACTGTCCAGCGTACGGTCGGGGCAGCGCAACATCCTCCAGAGCCAAGTGTTCGTGCCCCCTCTGGCTGCAGACGATTGCGTCCAGAAGTGGCTTTCGTGGAATTCGTGTTCGGGGATTCCGACTGCGCTTCTGGATTGCTGGCGGTTCTATGCGCTTGCCGCTGTCCGGTCATGGCACCGGGCCAAACCGAAGAGGTGCGTGTCCTGCTGCCGTGGCCGGAGTGCAGCACTGAGGGAGGAACACGCGGTACTGTCGAGGTAGCACCGGGCGGCTAAGGAGAAACCCTCACCGACATCGCACACCGGAACCCGATCCCAACGTCGGCAGCGGCTGGGTGCATGGAGTAACGGTTGGCAGAGCGGAGATGGCGCCACTGTACCTGGTATCGGCCCGGCCGCACGACGCGCCACTTTCCCGTTTCGGGGCCCAGAGGGTTCCGATCCGGAGAGGTCGCGTAGTAGTCGGGATCGTACCAGTCTGCTATCCATTCCCCGACGTTGCCCGCCATGTCCAGTGCACCGTAGGGGCTGGCGCCTGCCGGATAGGAGCCCACAGTGTCAGGCCAGCCCTCGCAGCCCCAGCCGTTGGCCAGCTCGCAGTGCGGATCCTGATTGCCCCAGGGATAGCGGCGCCCATCGGTTCCGCGGGCTGCCTTCTCCCACTCCGCATCCGTCGGTAGCCGTGCACCGGCCCACCGGCAGTACGCTGCAGCGTCATACCAGCTCACGCCCACTACGGGCTGCTTGAGCGGTTTGAACATGCTGACGTCCCAGCTTCTCGGTGGTCTGTCGCAGACGCCGGCCTCGAAACACAAACGGTACTGGGCATTGGTCACCTCGTACTTGTCGATGTAGTAGGCATCGAGGTAGACGGTGTGCTGCGGCCGCTCATCCGCGTCTCCTTCCCCATCCGGGCTGCCCATCAGGAACTCACCCGCCGGCACGTAGACCATCTCCATGCCGTCGGCGTCGCGTGCCCTCACAGAGCCGCTAGCAGACTGCCCGGGCTCGGGCGCCGAGTCGCTGGCGCAACCCACGAGCAGGCAGACCAGCAGCAGGCCTATCGAAACCTTGACCGCCGGCGACCAGTACGATGTATCAAGCCAACGTCTCTGCATTCTTTGTTCTCCTTCCTCTGTCGGTTGTCGCACTGCTGTCACCGTTTTCGCCCAGTCCCGGGTGACAGGCTGGAATCACAACAGCAGGGATTGCTCGCTCCGGTGAGGTTGCTTCCCGGTTGGTGGCTGCCAAAGCTCATCATTGGGGCACGGCAGCCGCCTGCCTAGTTCGAGCTAGCGTTCCCAAAGCTTGCGATGACCGACAGTATCAGCCAGAGAGTGCTGAAGACAGCCATCCACAACACTACTGTCGCGAATAGTCCCTGGATGGCTACAGCGGGGTCCAGAGTGCCCTGGTCGAGGAATAGGTACTCGAACATTGTGCCATGAACCCGGTAGCCACTGTAGCCAGTGATTTGCCCGACCACGAAAAGGCGCCCCACCGCCGCAAGTGTGGCCACGAAAGCAGAAATCGGAGCTGCTAGTGACTTCATGTATCGTCTCCGTGTGAGTAGTGGTAGTGTGGAAGCCACACTGGGCACATTGGTCTACCGAGTCCGCCACGACTCGAACCATACCATTCAAGCTGCAAGACTATCTTACCACCGAACTCTGCAATATGCAAGGGGGCGCAAGATATCCCGCCTGAACGCAGGGTTCCAGGTGTGTCAAAGCGGCGCCGGTGGCTTGGCGACAGAAGCCCGACTCGCTCAACTTCCTGGCATATCCTGTGGTAGCCCCATTCAAGAAGGAGACCTCGTGCCAGCCCTCTAGCACTGCCAAACACATCGACGTTTGCCTCCTCGCATCAAACACAGTATAATGTCCTTACTCTGTACAGGCCAGTGCTCTCGACTCCCATTGGGAGCACAGACCGATTGTTGAGTGATGGCAAATGGAGAATCGCGTGAAGGCCACATTTGTCTCTTCGATTATCCTATACAGCGCAAGATATCGCCAGCGAATGTTGGGGGAGTATGACCCTGACCGTCTCCTAGCGGATTGGTGGCGCGCTCTCGAGTTCTTCTTTTGCAGAACGTGTTTTCAAGGACGACGTGATGAGGTCTCCGAAGGCGCCTTTCGAGAGGTCGTGGCCGTGCGTGGGGAGCAGTTCTCCGGGAAGGATAGCATGGAAAGGTATGGGATGGCAAGCACCATCTAACCGGTGGTGCTTCTTTGTTCCAGCGCATTGCACGCTCGCCCGCGACTGCGAACAGGATCCAGGAGGTTAACCATGGCGATATTCGAGGGGGACGAACTACCCAAGGTCTTGGAGCTCTACCTCGAGATCAGCCAGTACCCCATCCTCGCGTCCCCTATCCGCGAGCGGATGCGTGGCGAGCTCTACTCCCGGGGCATCATCTCCCCCGGCGACCTGGAGCGTGAGGTCAAGCACAAGGCCCTCCTCTCCCAAAAGCACGAGGGCCTCTCCGATCCGTTCACCCAGGAATCGGCCGATGTGTGGCAGCGGCGGCTGTCCCACTTTCGCGACACGCTGACCGACTTTTATTTCGCCCACAATCTCCCTCACT
>JBFFCR010000401.1:0-3905 GCA_041559855.1 Anaerolineae bacterium
GAGCCTGCCAGAGATGGGCGGGGAGGCGGCACGCTATTTCGATCCGTACGATGTGGAGGCGATGGCCGAAGCCATCAGCGGGGTTTGGGGTGATGAGGACCTGCGGCGCGAGATGCGGGACAAGGGGTTGGCGCAGGCGACCAAGTTCTCGTGGAATAGGGCGGCGGCGGAGACGCGGGCGTTGTATGAGGCACTCGTAGCGTGAGGAAGGGAAAGGGGCCGCTCGCGAGCGGCCCCCGCCTATCTCTTTCCGTCTATAGGTCGTAGATCTCGGTGTATTTGGCCTGGATGTAGTCTAGGAAGGGCGCAGTTCGGATCGGGCCACCGGTGACGCGCTCGACCAACTCGGCCGGCGTATACTTGCCGCCTGTCTTGTAGATCTTGTCTCGCATCCAGTCCAGTAGAGGCGAGTACTCACCTCCCTCGATCTGTGCCGGGATGCCGGGGAGCTCGGCAACGGCCTGGCTGTAGAACTGGGCTGCCAGCAGGTTGCCCAGCGAGTAGGTGGGAAAGTAGCCAAAGTAGCCGGAAGACCAGTGCATATCCTGGAGCACGCCTTGGGCTACGTCGGGCGGGCGGATGCCCATGTACTCTTCCATCTTGGTGTCCCAGAGCTCGGGCAGGTCAGTGACTTTCACCTTGCCCTCGATCATCGCATTCTCAATCTCAAAGCGCACAAAGATGTGCATGTTGTAGGTGACTTCGTCGGCTTCGACGCGGATGAGGGATGGCTCCACCCGGTTGATGGCCCGGTAGAAGGCCTCGACGCCAATGCCCTCCAGTTGCCGGGGAAAGTACTCCTTGAGGCGTGGCAGCCAGTGGATCCAAAAGCCCCGGCTGCGCCCCACGATGTTCTCCCACATGCGGGACTGGGATTCGTGCACGCCAGACGAGAATGTGAAGCCCAGTAGCGTCCGGTCAAAGCTGCGGTCTATGCCCTGCTCGTACATGCCGTGCCCAGCCTCGTGGATCGAGGCGAAGAGCGCGGACTTGAACATGTCGGGGAATAGGCGGGTGGTGAGGCGAACATCGGACGGCGAGAAAGAGGTGGTGAAGGGGTGGGCGCTCTTGTCCTGCCGGCCGCGATCAAAGTCGAACCCCAGTGCCTTGATCACCTCGACGCCAAAGTCCCACTGTTTCTTCACGTCGAATTCCTGGGAAAAGAATGCATCGCCGACGGCATCCTGGCGTTGGGCGATGGCTTGGACGAGGGGCACGAGGCCAGTCTTCATCTCGTCAAACAGGGTCTCGACTCTGGCCGTCTTCATCTGCGGCTCGAAGGAGTAGAGCAGGGCGTCGTAGATGCGGTCTTTATAGCCCCAAGCCTCGGCCTTCTGAATGCTGAGGTCGAGAATCTTCTCGAGGTGGGGCTGGAAGAGGGCAAAGTCTGATTCCTCCCGAGCCTTTTCCCAGGCCGTGTGCGCCAGAGCGGCGGTCCTGGCTAGCTCAGCGACGAGTTGGGAAGGTAGCCTGCGGTCGCGGTCATACTCGCGCCTGGTGACACGTACCAGGCTTGCCTCGAATGAGTCAAAGTCGGCACCAGAGAACTCGGCCTCCAAGTCCTCTAGAAGCTGGCCGATATCGTCGGAAACGAACCATCCGTGGGCGGTCTTGGCCAGGGTGCTGAGCTGCATGGCGCGCGCCTCGGCGCCCGCAGGCGGCATGTATGTCTGCTGGTCCCACGCCAGGACGGCGCCAGCTGTCTGGAGATCGCTGATCTCCCCCAGGCGGGTTCTGAGTTGGTCAAACTTGGCACTCATGATGGGCAGAGCCTCCTTATCATCGTTGGTGCAGCGCAAAATACGGCCCAGTGATTATAGCACAGGCCTGCCCCCCTGCCCAGTGGGTGACCGGACAAGTCCGCCTTCCGCCTTGGGGTTATGTGGATAGCGGGTTAGTAGCTGGACGTTGGGACTACACATGACCGAGTCCCTTTGTGGTCTGGCGCATGAGCGTCGGAGCCGAATACACGGGCGGCAGGCGCGCGCGAGTTGGGGGGACGGCAAAGTGGTGACGGGCATTTGACAGCGCCAAGGGCCTATGCTACACTTTGCCGGCCCGGGACGTCCCGGATTGATGGCAGTAACGCCCGGAGGGATGCGACAACGGGGTCGTTTGAACCCAGGCACTGGATAGAGGAAGGCCAGCGCGCGGGCGCAGGGCGTTCCTCTATCTGTTTCTACGGCATGATCACAAGCGAGGTCCCCACAATGAAGATTCTCATCCTTAACTGTGGCAGTTCTTCGGTCAAGTACGAAGTGTTTGAGATCGACAACCGGGCGGAGAAGGCGCTCGCCAGCGGGATCGTGGAGGAGGTGGGGTTGGGGAACCCCAGCCTGACCCACAGGCGCTCGGGTGCTGGGAAGGTGGTGCGGGGCGAGCTGGCAGTGAAGGACCACAAGGATGCGATCCAGGTCGTGCTCGAGATACTGATCAGCCCAGAGTGCGGGGTGCTGGCGACTGTCAGCGATCTGGATGCCGTCGGGCACCGGGTCGTGCACGGCGGGGAGCGATTTGCCGGGTCTGTGCGGATCACGGGCGAGGTGCTCCAGGCTATCTACAGCAACATTGCCCTGGCGCCGCTGCACAACCCGCCCAACATCCAGGGCATCGAGGCAATAACCGCGCTGTTGCCCGATTTGCCCCAGGTCGCAGTCTTTGACACTGCCTTCCATCAGACGATGGTTCCCTACACCTATCTCTATGCTATCCCATATCGGTTCTACCGCGAGTATGGCATTCGTCGCTACGGCTTCCACGGCACTTCCCACAAATACGTGGCCGGGCAGGCTGCCTTATACCTTGGCCGCCCACTGGAGGAGCTCAAGATCGTCACCTGCCATCTGGGCAACGGGGCCAGCATGACGGCGGTGTCTGGGGGCAAGTCGGTGATGACCAGCATGGGCTTTACGCCGTTGGAAGGGCTGGCCATGGGGACGCGCTGCGGTGACCTGGACCCAGCCATCGTGCCGTTTCTGATGGAGAAGGAGGGCCTGGACACCGAGGGTATCACTCGCCTGCTGAACAAGGAGAGCGGGGTGCTAGGCCTGTCGGAGCTGTCCAGTGACATGCGCGTGTTCGAGGAGGCGCTTAAGGCGGGGCCCGATCATCCGAACTATGCACGCTCGGAGCTGGTGCTGAAGCATTATACCTTCCGCGTGAAGCGCTATGTCGGCTCCTATGCGGCGGCGATGGGCGGGCTGGACTGCATTGTGTTCACGGGCGGGATAGGCGAGAACTTTGCACTTGTGTGCGATTGGTCCTGTGAGGGATTGCAGTTCCTTGGCGTCGAGGGGGTGCGGGCGCGGCGGGCGGAAGGGCAGATTGTCGAGGCGTCGTCACCTGGATCGCGGGTCAAGGTGCTGATCGTGCCCACGGACGAAGAGCTGGCAATAGCTCGCGACACCTACGCCATTGTCACGGGAGCGGAGTGAGATAGAACTCGCTCCCTAGCAATTGAGGATCACGGAGCCAAAGCAGCTTGCTCAGGCCATGTCGCTGATTGGAGCCTTGCGAAAGCTCTCGCGGTAGGCGGCGGTTTCATCCAGGTACTCATCGAGACGGGCCGCTGTGACTGTGACCTGCCGCGGATCGGGCTGCCCGGCGAAGGCCTCGATGCGCCAGCATCCATCTTCACGCTCGACGATGGTCAGGGCCCCAGTCGCTGCCATGTGCTCCAGCCCAGCCGCTATGGTGCCGGCGCGGTGCCCCAGTCGTGCCGCTGCTCTCTCCAGATCGACCTTGCCCTCTGGTTTCCCAAGCGCGAACTTGACCAGGCCACGTAGATCCCGCAGAAAGGTCCCGCGGTCATCTCGGTCTGGAACCCGCGCGACGAGATCGATCTCCTCTGGCTGGATCCGGTCGAGGACTTGCTGCCATTCGCGCTGTCCGGGCGGCGCGGTCCA
>JBFFCR010000402.1:0-3877 GCA_041559855.1 Anaerolineae bacterium
GCCGATAAGCGCGGAGATCGAAGAAAAGTTCGGCGTGCGTTTCACCTTTGTAGCGGTCACCGCCGGTGGGGGCATGGTCGAGTTGCGCTACCGCGTGATCGATGAAGGCAAGGCAGCCAACTTTGGCCACTATACGGAGACGGCCCCCATGCTAATCGCGGAGGACACAGGCGAGGTGGTGGACGTGACCATCATGGGCCTGCACAACCACCGGGTCGAGCCGGGGCGCACCTACTATGTGCTCTACCGCAATACCGGAAGCGCCATCCAATCGCACCGCCCGGTCACCATCGCCCTGGGCGACATGAAGCTGGAGCACGTCGTGGCCTGGTAGCGCCCTGTAGGTGTGGGATCAAACAAAGTGACGACTGGAATAGTATTCCACCACGAACCGGACAAGCAAGGAGGTACTCAGCAACTATGAAGGTAGCAGCTATCGCTCTCGTACTCCTGGCGGTACTGATCGCCGTCGTACCGATCTTCTCCGATTGTCTGTCAGCCGGCTGGATGCTCACACTGGATAACGGTCGGGAGATTCCCATGAAGTGCCACTGGACGGGTCGGGCCGAGCTGGGTCTGGGTTTGCCCCTGTTGGCAGTGGGTGTGACCATGTTCTTCAGCCGGCGCAGAGAATCTCGCCGGAATTTGGGCATAGTTGGGGTCACGCTCGGGGTTGTGACCATTCTGTTGCCCACGATCCTGATCGGCGTGTGCAACAGTCCCGATATGCCCTGTCATTCAATCATGCAGCCGGCGCTGACCCTTATGGGCATCCTGGTGATCGGCATCAGCCTGGCAGTCGCGATCCTCAACTGGCGCCCGGAGCAAGAGACCGCGTGAACCTGCGCCGCCTGGTGCTGAGGAATATCCTCGGCAGCCTCTACCGTAGCGGAGCCATACTCGTCTGTGCGATCCTCGTGGCGGGGCTCAGTCTTTCAGCAACGTTGATCGTCCAGGGCGCACAGAGTGGACTGCGGCGCAACCTGAGCCGGATGGGGGCGGACATCATCGCCATCCCCTGGGGCACCATGTCGGTGGATCTCGACACCGCACACCTGGCGGGCATGATGACCAACCGCTGGATGCCAAAGGCCTACATGGATCGAATTATGGCAGTCCAGGGTGTAGAAGTCGTGTCGCCACAGCTCTATCTAGCGACGATGGACGATAGCCCCTTCAGCTCGTTGGATGAGCTGTACCTGGTTGCCTACGATCCGGTCACCGACTTTGTGCTCAAGCCATGGCTCGAGCACGATCCCATCGGCACGCTGCGTCTTGGCGAAGCTGTGGGCGGCTCTGCAGTGTCAGATCCCGACGGAGACCAGAAGATCCAGATCTACGGCTATCCCATCCGCTTAATCCGCACACTGGAGGAAACGGGCACAGACGCAGATCAGAGCCTGTTCATTACTTTTGACACGGCCCAGGCAATCGTGGACGAAGTGCAGCGGCAGCCCAAACCAGCGTTCGAGATGGCGCCGGAGAGTATCTCAACTGCCATGGTCAAGGTCCAATTGGGCAGCGATCCCCACGAGGTTGCCGTCCGCATCCTGGAGCAGGTGCCCAGTGTCCTGCCAATCGAGAGCACCGGATTCTTTCAGACACAGCGTGCCCAGATCGTGGGCCTGCTGCGCACCGTACTCATCCTGGCGGGGCTCACATGGTGCCTGGCGACTCTCTTCATGGGGTTGGTCTTTTCCCTGGCAGCCAACGAGCGCAGCAGGGAAATTGCCACGCTCCGGGCGCTCGGCGCGACCAAGCCGGTGATCCTCAAGACGCTACTCCTGGAGGGGACAACCCTGGCTGTCACAGGGGGAGTCACCGGCATCAGCCTGGCAGTGCTGATCGCTAGACTGTTTGGCGAACAGATTGCCGAGGCCACAGGCATCCAAATCGCCCTGCCCGGGCCGCTGGCCTTGGCGGGATGGGCCGCAGCAGGACTGGTGCTCGCCATCGCAAGCGTTACACTGGCAGCCTGGCTGCCAGCATCCAGGTTGAGCCAACAAGAGCCAGCTCTCGCCATGAGAGAGTAGGACAACCTACCAAAACGAGTCAGGAAGCTCTTATGAAGCTGTTTCAACTGGCCAGGCGAAATATCGCAGGCAACTCCTTTCGGAGTTGGATGGTCTTTTTCTGTGCCGCTTTGATGGCTGGCTTTGTCATCGCATCCACCCTGGTCATCCGTGGTGCCAACGACAGCCTCCGCCTGGCCCTGGACCGGCTGGGAGCGGACATCATCGTCATTCCCGAGGGAGAGGAACTGCGGCTAAAGAGCGCGCTGCTGATGGGCATCCCGGTGCACTGCTGGATGCCTGACACGATAGTAGAAGACCTAGCTGCCTTGTCCGGTGTGAAGGCTGTCTCGCCGCAGCTCTACCTCTCTACGCTGCGCGGCGCCACCTGCTGCTCGGTGCCCGAGATGTTCCTCATCGCCTACGAGCCGGAGACCGACTTTACGCTCAAGCCGTGGTTGGAGGAGAATCTGGAGGGCGGCCTTGCGCTGGGAGAAGCCGTCGGCGGGAACCTGGTGTACGTACCTGCCGACCAGGCCAAGCTCCTGGTCTACGGCTATGGCTTGGATCTGAAGGGCAGCCTGGAACCGACAGGAACCGGCCTGGATCAGAGCATGTTCTTCACCTTTGAAACCGCCTTTGAGATCGCGCGTATGTCCTCCGATCAGGCGGTCAAGGTACTCGACATCCCGCCGCGCACTGTTTCGTCTGCCCTGATCAAGGTCGAATTGGATGCCGATCCCCAGCAAGTCGCTGCGGAAATCTCGAGCGCGATCCGCGGCGTGACCCCCCTGGTGACCGCGACGCTATTCCGGGACCAGCGCGAGCAGCTATTGAGCTTGCTGAATAGTGTGCTGGCCCTCTTGGCCATCACCTGGGTCCTGGCGATGGCGCTCATCGCCGTGATCTTTTCGCTGGCGGTCAACGAGCGGCGGCGCCACATCGGCGTGATGCGGGCTCTCGGCGCCCGGCGCACGACGGTACTGCAGTCCCTATTGTTGGAGGCGATCCTGCTGGCTTTGGCTGGCGGCACGGTGGGCATTGCGGTCGCCAGTCTGGCCGTCAATCTCTTCAGGCCCTTGATCATGGGCTTGATGAACACGCCGTTCCTCTACCCGGCGCCGCTGCAACTGGTGGGCCTCGGCCTGGGTGCACTTGGCCTAGCCCTGCTTGGCGTTACGCTCGCCGCCCTGATTCCGGCGTTGCGGATCAGCTTGCAGGATCCGGCCATCTCTATGAGGGAATGAGTCCATGATATCGATTCAGAACGTGAGCAAGACCTATACCGTCAGCAAGGAACTGACCGTCCCGGCTGTGCGCAACGTGTCGCTAGAGGTCAAGAATGGTGAGTTTGTGATCATCACCGGCAGGTCGGGCTCTGGCAAGACCACACTGTTGAACCTGGTGGCAGGCCTGACACAGCCAACCTCGGGCAAGGTGCTGCTGGACGGCATTGAGGTGTGGAGCCTGCCTGACAAGGAACAATCGCTGCTGCGCAATGAAAAGATCGGCTTTGTGTTCCAGTTTGCGAGCCTGCTTCCCACCCTGACATCTATTGAGAACGTGATGCTACCCGCAATGTTCGGGAAAAAGCAGGACGAAGGTCACGTCAAAGAGCGGGCGGCATTTCTGCTGGAGCAGGTGGGGTTGAGCGACAAGCTCAATGCCTTCCCGCGCCAGCTCTCCGGAGGGCAGCAGCAGCGGGTCGTGATTGCCCGAGCGTTGATGAACGAGCCGGAGCTCTTGCTGGCCGACGAACCAACCAGCGACCTGGACGAACTGACGGAACACGAGATCATGGATCAGTTTCGCGACATCCATAGCAGGACTGGGGTCACCGTCCTGCTGGTGACCCATTCCGCCGA
>JBFFCR010000403.1:0-3864 GCA_041559855.1 Anaerolineae bacterium
ACACGGGCGCCACTGTCAAGAAGCGTGAAGACACGCACAGGATGGCCGAGGCAAACCGGGCGTTCGCGCACTATCGCTGGTAAGTCGGGCGATTGTCTGCAGCCTGGTTCCCGGTGCACGGATGACCCACAGACCGGGATTCTGGCTATCGAGGTAGTCCCATGTCAAGGGCGTACCCCCTCGAGCGCACGCGAAACATTGGCATCATTGCTCACATCGACGCCGGAAAGACCACGACGACCGAGCGCATTCTGTTCTACACAGGGCGCACGCACCGGATGGGGAGCGTGGATGACGGGACTACCGTCACCGACTGGATGGAGCAGGAGCGGGAGCGAGGCATCACGATCACAGCTGCGGCTGTGACCTGTTTCTGGCGTGATTGCCAGATTAACATTGTAGATACGCCAGGTCATATCGACTTTACCGCCGAGGTGCAGCGCAGTCTGCGTGTGCTCGACGGCGGGGTAGTTGTGTTTGACGCCGTGGCGGGAGTTGAGCCTCAGTCGGAGACGGTATGGCGGCAGGCTGATCGCTACAAGGTGCCACGGTTCTGTTTCGTTAACAAGATGGACCGCATTGGGGCGGACTTTCAGCACACGGTGGACATGATCCGCGACCGATTGGCTGCGAACCCTGTACCGATCCAGATGCCGATCGGCGCCGAAGACAGATTCGTGGGCGTGATCGATCTGCTGACGATGCAAGCCATTGTCTACGCCGATGACCTGGGAACAGAGCAGAGCACGTCGGCTATCCCGGCTGAGATGCTGCAGGAAGCCCAGGAGCGCCGTGAGGAGCTTTTGGAAAAGGTCGCCGAGTGCGACGACCAGGTCATGGAGATGTACCTGGACGGCCAAGAGCTCCCGGCAGAGGAGCTGCGGCGGGCCCTGCGTCGTGCGACCCTGCGTGGAGAGCTGGTTCCGGTTCTGTGCGGTTCGGCGCTGCGGAACAAGGGAGTGCAACCGGTCCTGGATGCTGTAGTCGAGTACCTGCCCTCACCTCTGGACGTGCCACCCATGACAGGGATCAATCCCCGCACCGGGACCGAGTGGCAGTGCTTCCCTGACGAGTCGAGGCCGTTTGCCGCGCTGGTTTTCAAGGTGGTCTCTGATCCCTACGTGGGACGGCTGGTTTACCTGCGGGCCTATTCTGGCCGGCTGAAGGTGGGGAGCGCGGTCTTGAACACAGTCAAGGGGAAGCGGGAGCGGATCAGCAAGATCCTGCAGATGTACGCCAACCGCAGAGAAGAGATCCCTTTGGTCGAGGCCGGCGATATTGTCGCTGCCGTGGGATTGAAGGATACCTTCACAGGCGAGACGCTGAGCGATCTCACTCAGCAGGTTGTCCTGGAGTCGATCAGTTTCCCGGAGCCTGTAATCTCGGTGGCGATTGAGCCCCGGACGGAGGCAGACCGGGACAAGATGAACGAGGCCCTGCGCCGTCTGGCTGAGGAGGATCCTACCTTCCGGGTCCGGACGGATGAGCAGACGGGTCAGTTGATCATCCGGGGCATGGGCGAGCTTCACCTGGACGTGCTGATCGATCGCATGTTGCGCGAGTTCCGGGTGATGGCCAACGTGGGAAAACCGCAGGTGGCCTACCGCGAGACGATTACCCGCTCCGTGCGTTGCGAGGGGGAGTTTGTCCGCCAGACGGGGGCGCGCAACCTCTTTGGCCATGTGGTCATGAGGCTGGATCCGCTCGAAGGCGGGGCGGGCATCGAGTTCCGGAACAACACGACCGAGGCGACCTTTCCTCAGGAGTTCGTGCCCGCGGTGGAAGAAGGTGTGAAGGAGTCGTTGGATAGCGGCGTGCTAGCCGGATACACGATGGTGGATCTGAGGGTGACGCTGCTGGGTGGGACCTTTGACGAGGAGGATTCGACCGAGCTGGCGTTCAAGGCAGCAGCCGCAAAGGCCCTGAGGACTGGCGCGGAACAGGCCGGCCCTGTTCTGTTGGAGCCGGTGATGCAGGTGGAGGCGGTATCGCCGGACGAATTCAGCGGCGTGATCCTCGGCGATCTGAGTGCTCGTGATGGCCAGATCGAAGGAATGGAGGCGCGAGGGGTCGGGATGCAAGGGGTGCGGGCGGTTGTGCCCCTGGCAGAGATGTTTGGCTATGCCACTGACCTCCGCTCGATGACTCAAGGGCGGGGCACCTTCACGATGGAGTTCGATCACTATGCTGAGGTTTCGCCAGAGATATTGGAGCGGATCCTGATGGGCGGAAGAAGGTAATGGCCGCTCTCGGATTTGCCATGGATCTGCTTTTGCGGTAGAATGGCGCGGTTTTGTGCATGAAGCAGCGGCCGGCGGGCCGGATGTAATAAGGGGACTAGATAATGGCAAAGAAAAAGTTTGAGCGAACAAAGACGCACGTGAACGTGGGTACGATTGGGCATATCGACCACGGGAAGACGACCTTGACGGCAGCGATCACGAAGGTGCTGGCGATGAAGGGGTTTGCGGATTTCCGTGCGTTTGATTCGATTGACAACGCGCCGGAGGAAAAGGCGCGGGGGATCACGATCGCGATTGCGCACGTGGAATACGAGACAGAGAACCGGCACTATGCGCACGTGGACTGTCCAGGGCACGTAGACTATATCAAGAACATGATCACGGGAGCGGCACAGATGGACGGTGCGATTCTGGTGGTAGCAGCGCCGGACGGGCCGATGCCGCAGACGCGGGAGCACGTGTTGCTGGCGCGGCAGGTAGAGGTGCCGGCGATGGTAGTGTTCTTGAACAAGGTCGACATGATGGACGACCCGGAGCTGTTGGAGCTGGTAGAGTTAGAGTTGCGAGAGTTGTTGAGCGGGTACGGGTTCCCTGGGGACGACATACCGATAGTGCAGGGGAGTGCGCGAGACGCGTTGGAGAGCACGAGCACGGACCCGAATGCGCCAGAGTATGCGTGCATCTGGGAGTTGATGCGAGTGGTGGACGAGTACATACCGACGCCAGTGCGAGAGACGGACAAGCCGTTCCTGATGCCGATAGAGGATGTGTTCAGCATCAAGGGGCGAGGGACGGTGGTGACAGGGCGCGTGGATCGCGGGGTGGTCAAGCCGATGGAAGAAGTGGAGATCATCGGGTTGCGAGAGACGCGGAAGACGGTATGCACGGGCGTGGAGATGTTTCGGAAGACGCTGGATGAGGGGATAGCGGGAGACAATGTAGGGTGCCTGCTGCGCGGGATCGACCGGGACGAGGTAGAGCGAGGGATGGTGTTGGCGAAGCCGGGGAGCATCAAGCCGCACACGGTGTTTGAGGGAGAGGTGTACGTATTGCGGCGGGATGAAGGAGGGAGGCACACGCCGTTCTTTGCGGGATACCGGCCGCAGTTCTATGTGGGGACGCTGGATGTGACCGGAGCGACAGAGCTACCCGAGGGGGTAGAGATGGTGATGCCAGGGGACAATGTAAATCTGCGGGTGAAGCTGATCGTGCCGGTGGCACTGGAGGCAGGCTCGCGGTTCGCCATCCGAGAGGGTGGGCGCACGGTCGGCTCGGGCGTCATCACCAAGGTCATAGAGTAGGCACTCACCAATGGCAAAGAAAGCGATTCGCCTGGTTACTACCCTTGCCTGTACCGAGTGCAGGGAACGGAACTATACGACCGAGAAGAACCGGCGCAACGATCCGAGCCGGATGGAGCTCAAAAAGTACTGTCCGCGCTGCCAGACGCACACGTTGCATCGGGAGACGAAATAGCCGATTGCTGATAGCCGGGAGCGGTGGCGGGCCGGGATAGGTAGGCCATGGGTTCCCAGCGATCAGCTAGCACAGGCCAGTAGCTCAATTGGCAGAGCAACGGTCTCCAAAACCGTAGGTTGCGGGTTCAATTCCTGCCTGGCCT
>JBFFCR010000404.1:0-3839 GCA_041559855.1 Anaerolineae bacterium
AGTTCCTGGCCCAGTCGACTGAGCAAGCTGGACCACTCTTCGATGGTGAGCCCGAAAGTTGCGCTTTCAGGCTCGCCGGCCCAGGCAACCAGGTCTTGCAGGAGCGACTCGTCATCCGGTGATAGCCCTCCAGCTCTGAGCGTATCTTGCGCCCAGGCGACCAGTTCCTCTATCGACAACTGCCGGGCCAGGTACTTGTTCAGTTGCTGGATGATCGACCCTCGCATCAGCACTTCCTTGTACAGGTGCTCCTTGAGCACGCCCACGTAGGGCAGGTTCCGGTATCCCTCGGCAAAGTCCAGGCCATAGCCCACCACAAACTTGTCGGGGATCTCAAAGCCGACATAGTCGACCTCGATCGGCACCTGGCGGCGGTCCGGTTTGTCCAGCAGTGCGCATATGCGCAGGCTGGCTGGCTGGCGGGCCCGGAGGTTTTCTGCCAGATAGAACAGCGTCTTGCCCGTGTCGACGATATCTTCCACGACGAGCACGTGACGGCCGGCAATGTCGGTCTCGAGGTCCATGACCAGCCGCACCGCCCCACTCTCCGTGCTGACGCCATAGCTCTGGATGCCGATAAAGTCGAGGCGGACGGGGATGGTGATGGCCCGCATCAGGTCGGACAGGAACACAATGGACCCCCGCAGCAGGCCGATGAGCAAGAGCTCTTCGCCCGCATAATCGGTGGATATTCGCCGTCCCAGTTCCGTGACCTTGCTCCGGATTGCCTCTTCCGAGACCAGGGTCTCGGCGATATCGTTCAAAAGATCCATTTCCGCTCCTTTGCGCTCCTTCGGTGCGCTCCTCGCACCGCCGATAGTATATGCCAAAAGGAAATGATTGTCAACGTCCGGTCCAGAGCCGCGGACGGCTGCTAATCCTCCCGGGGCGGCTTGCAGATCGCGTCACCATGAGGTACAATAGATCCGGCACGTGAGAGCGCAGTAGGCGTGCCTATCTGGCAGGCACAGCCTGGATAGCCTGGCAGGGGGAGAGAGGTGACGATGGCGCCCCATGTTATTCGACTGGCCGAGATCGACGAGCGACGGTTCATCAACGCTTGCCGGCATGGCCTGGTGCACCTGACGTGGCACCGGGTCACCGTGCGCTTTGGCCGCGACGAGTTCAGGCGGCTGGCGCGGTTGCTGTCGCGATCGTCAGAACCGCCGGGCCGCTTTCGCGACGGCGAGATGGGCGTCATCTGCTCTCACCAGGAATGCGAGGTTGAGCTGGGTCCGCTGAGCCTGACTCTCTCCCTGGCCGAGTTCTACGCACTGAACCAAGCGGCCCAGGAGGCCGTGGAGCGGCTGGACGAGATCCTCGACTCTGGCGTGTGGGACCAGCAAGAGGAGGATGCGCCGCGCAGCATCCTGGACCGGCTACGGCAGCACTCGTTTTCCGATAACTAGCGGCTGCCCCTTTCCGGAAAAGCCTACATCTGCTCCGGCGCACTGACCCCCATGAGCGTCAAGGTCCGCGCCAGGACCAACTTGGCCGCCTTCACCAGGCGGAGCCGCGCCTTGGTCAGCTCTGCATCTTCCGGCTCGGAACTTACCACACGGCAGTCACGGTAGAACGCATGGAAGGACGAGGCCAGCTCCTGGGCATAGTGGGGCAGGTGGTGTGGGGCCAGGTTCTTGGCTGCCAGGTCCACGATCTCGGGCAGCTCCAGCATCTTGCGTATGAGGGCCAGCTCTGAAGAGTGGCCTAGCAGCGACACATCTGCGCCCTCGTCGCTGTGGCCCTGTTCCAGCGCATAGCGCAGGATGCTGGCGATCCGGGCGTGCCCGTATTGCACATAGTACACCGGGTTCTCGTCGGACTGCTGGCGGGCCAGCACCAGATCGAGTTCCATCTGGCTGTCGGCGGCGCGGCTCAGGAGCAGGAAACGCACCGCGTCCGGGCCGATGTCGTCGAGCAGCTCGCACAGATCCACCGACGTCCCCGCCCGCTTGGACAGGCGCACCTGCTCCCCACTCTCCAGCAGCGTGACCATCTGGTAGAGGTAGAGGGTCAGCCGCTCGGGATCGAGGCGCAGGGCCTCCATCATGGCCTTCATGCGCGGGACGTGGCCCTGGTGGTCAGCGCCCCAAACGTCGATCACCCATTCGAAATGGCGCCGCACAAACTTGTCATAGTGGTAGGCAATGTCCGACACAAAGTAGCCCGACTCGCCGTTCGACTTGATGATCACCTCGTCCTTGTTGCCCCCCAAGGACTTGGCATCGAACCATACCGCGCCGTCGGCCATGTACAGGTGATTGCCCTGCCGCAGCACGCTCATGATCCGATCAAACACGCTCTGGGCGGGGAGTGACGGGTCCTGGGTATCGGTATCCGGGGCGTCGTAGAGAGAGCGCTCGGAGAACCAGTTGTCATAGTGGATGTTCATCCTCGCGCAATCACTGCGCACGCCCTCCATGGCCATCTCTTGCGCGATGTCGCGCATCTGCGCCACCGCCTCCTCGCGCGGCAGTTCCAGGTAGCGCCTGCCCTCTTGGTCGATCACTTGCTGCGCCCAGCCGCGCACGTACTCGCCATGATAGCCGCCTTCGGGGATCTCGCCGCCGCCGGCGCCCAGCAGCTCGCAGTAGCGCACGTACAGGCTCTCGCCGAGCTTCTCCATCTGCGCGCCCGCGTCATTGATATAATACTCGCGATGCACATCATAGCCGGCGGCATCCAGCAGGTTCGCGATCGAGTCGCCCAGCACCAGGTTGCGGCCAAACCCCACGTGTAGCGGGCCGGTTGGATTGGCGCTGCCGTACTCTACCTGCATCCGCTTGCCGTGCCCCAGGTCAATGGTGCCGTACTCATCGCCCGCCTCGAGAATGGCCTCCACCTGCTGGGCCAGCCACCCCTCGTCCAATGCGATGTTGATAAAGCCGGGCGGCGCCACCGTCGTCTCGGCAATGAACGGTACCTGCTCCAAGCGGTGCAGAATGCGCCCGCCGACTTCCATGGGGCTGAGGGTGGGCTTTTCGGCCTCCTTGAGGGCCCGGTTGATGTCCGCAATCATCTTGAGCGGCAGGCTGGTCGCATAGTCGCCGTGCTCCTCCCGCTTGGGGCGCTCCATGGCTACCTCGGGGATCTCTAGCCTGGGCAGGCTGCCCTTCTTCTGTGCTTTCCTTGTGGCATTGTAGATCAGATCGGCCAATTCGTCGCGAAGCATCAGTCCCTCCGGCTAACCCTTGTACTCGTCCATCTCCAGCCAGTTGAGCCCCTCTTTGGCGTCCACCTTTAGCGCTGCGTCGAGCTGGTAGGCTCCCTCCATCGTCTTGACCACCAGTCGAGCCACGAGGTCCAACTCCTCCTCGGGCACCTCCAGCACCAGCTCGTCGTGCACCTGGAGGATCATCCGGCTGCGCAGGCCCCGTGCCTCTAGCTCGCGCCACAGGCGGTTCATGGCTACTTTCAGGATGTCGGCCGCCGTGCCCTGGATCGGGGCATTGATGGCCATGCGAAATGCGGCCTCCCGCACGTTGCGGTGCACCCGCGCCTGGGTGCTCAGCTCGGGGAAATAGCGCCGGCGGCCCAGCAGCGTCTCGACATAGCCCTCCTTGCGGGCCTGCTCGCGGGTGTCGTCGATGTACTCTTTGATCTTGGGATAGGCCTCAAAGTAGGTCTTGATAAAGGCATCCGCCTCCTGCGGCGTCAGCTCGGTGCGCTCCGAAAGCCCGTAGCCGGTCACCCCATAGCTGATGGCGAAATTGGTCATCTTGGCCACGCGGCGCTGGTCCGGCGTCACCTCGAGCAGCGGCACGCCATAGATGGCGGCTGCCGTGCTGGCGTGGATATCCTCGCCCCTGGCAAAGGCTGCCAGCATCGCCGGGTCGCCA
>JBFFCR010000405.1:0-3835 GCA_041559855.1 Anaerolineae bacterium
GCCGCCGAGTTCCATGTTCGCACGTTGCTGAATCGCTTCTACATCGTCCGCACTTCCTGGCTGTACGCCAGGGGCGGCGAGAACTTTGTCACAAAGATCGTGCGCGCCGCCGACGTCCACGGGCAGCTTCGCGTCGTCACCGACGAGGTAGCCTCACCCACCTACGCCCCTGACCTGGCGAAAGCCATCGCAGAGCTCATCCGTACCGAGCACTTTGGCATATTTCATTTTGCCAACAGCGGCTTCTGCTCCCGCTACGACTGGGCGGTAAAGCTCTTGGCGCTCTCGGGCCGGGGCCATATCCCTGTGGAGCCTATCACAGCAGACCAATGGCAGCGTGCCGCACCGCCTCCCCTCTACGCGCCCATTCCCAACTTGATAGGCGCCAGCTTGGGCATTACCCTCCGCCCCTGGGAGGATGCGCTACGAGACTATTTCGCCCATGACGAACCCTGAGGAAAGGTCCGGAGCACTGGCTAGCAAGACTGCCCCTCTGGCCTCGATCATCATTCCCAACTGGAACGGGCTCCAGCACCTACCCGCCTGCCTGGACGCCATGCTGGCGCAAACCTACAGCCCCATCGAGATCATCCTCGTCGACAACGGTTCCACAGATGGGTCGCAGGCATTTGTAGCCGACCACTATCCAGAGGTGCGCCTGCTGGCATTGGATCGCAACCTGGGCCTGACCGGAGGCAACAACCTGGGGTTTGAGGCTGCCAGCGGCGAGTTCCTGATCTCGCTCAACAACGACACCGAGGCCCATCCCCAGTTCGTTGAGGCCCTGGTGGCAGCCCTGATAGAGCATCCTGAAGCCGGCATGGCAGCAGCCAAGATGCTGCTCTTCGACCGGCGGGATCACATCCATTCAGCCGGCGACGGATATGGCAGGGACGGCATCCCGTTCAACCGTGGCGTGTGGCAGCGGGACGAGGGCCAGTTCGATGATCCGGGCTGGATCTTTGGTGGTTGTGGGGGCGCCGTGGCCTACCGCCGCGCCATGCTCGACGATATTGGCATGTTCGACGAGTCCTTCTTTATGTATTGCGAGGACGTGGATCTCAACTGGCGCGCGCAGCTTGCCGGCTGGCGCTGTTGGTACACACCACAGGCCATCGTCTATCACAAACTGAGCGCCACCGGGGGCGGTCCCATCGCCAGCTATCACACCGGTCGCAACACCCTGTGGGTCATCGCCAAGAACTACCCCGGCCCTCTACTGCGCAAGTACTGGCCCCATATCGCCCGCGCCCAGTGGGCAGTCACCCGCGATGCCCTTTGCGCCTGGCGAGGCGAGGCCGCCCGGGCCCGTCTCCGCGGGCAGGCCGCCGGGCTGCTCGGCTGGGTCAAGATGGCAGGGGCGCGGCGGGCGATCCAATCCCGGCGTCGCGCCTCGCTGGCCTATATCGAGTCCCTCATGACCGCGCCGTAGCCCACACTGCCTTGGGCAAGGCGGAGAGGCCCCACGAAAGATGTGACAGGCAATCCCGCCTGATGTATAATGCACCCGATCTCTTGACTGTGAGGTGAGCATATGCGTAGACCGATCCTGGCTGGTAATTGGAAGATGAACATGACCATCGCCGAGGCGACCGGCTTTGTGCGGAGCATCCGGCGCGGGCTGAATGATATCAAGACAGTGGACCGTGTGCTCTGCCCGCCCTTTACCGCCCTGGCAGCTGTCAAGGAGCTTCTGACGGCGACCGAAATCGGCCTGGGAGCCCAGAACATGCACTGGGAAGAAAAGGGAGCCTACACCGGCGAGATTGCACCGGCCATGCTCAAAGAGCTGTGCCAGTACGTGATCCTCGGCCACTCGGAGCGACGAGCCCTCTTTGGCGAGACGGACGAAGGTGTCAATCGCAAGATCAAGGCCGCCCTTACACATGGCCTGCAGCCCATCGTCTGTGTGGGCGAGAGCGAGGCCGAGTACGACGCCGGGCGGACGGAACAGGTAGTCAGCGGGCAGGTGCGCGGTTGCCTGGAAGGGCTGAGCACCGAACAGATGTCAGGGCTGGTCATCGCCTACGAGCCGGTGTGGGCCATCGGCACCGGCAAGGCGGCTACGCCAGCCGGGGCGGGGGCCGTCATCGGCCTGACCATCCGCGGGACCATCGCCGCGATCTATGGCGAAGCCACCGCGCAGGCAGTACGCGTGCAGTACGGCGGCAGCGTCAAGCCGTCCAACGTCGCCGAGTTCATGGCCCATCCCGACATCGACGGCGCGCTGGTCGGCGGAGCCAGTTTGACACCGGACTTTGTGGAGTTGGTGCGCATTGCCGCGGACACGGCACGCGGCTAGGCCTGCCCGGCGGATCTGAACCGGACGGCACTGTGGCCGGCGCGTGCCGACCCCTTTGGCGTTTGGCGCGCCTGCCGCAACAGAACTGCGACTGCCCATCTGCACCGGTCGCGGGAGCGCCCTTGCTGGACAGCAGCGGGGTCCCACGCCCGGGCGTCTGAATTCCTGTCTGTTGTCAACGCCTGGACCTTGTGCTATACTAGGCCCGTCACTCAACACGAGGAGGTGGACAATGGCCTGTGACCCGCGAAGTGAAAAGCTCGAGGAGATGCGCGCCCAAGCCCAACTGGGCGGCGGGCAGGCGCGGATCGACCGCCAGCATGCCAAGGGCAAGCTCACCGCTCGAGAGCGGGTTGAGCAGCTATTGGACCCTGGCACCTTTCGCGAGCTGGACATGTTCGTCACCCATCGCACGGCGGGCTTTGGCATGGAAGACCAGAAATTCCTGAGCGATAGCGTTGTCACCGGCTGGGGCAAGATCGAGGGCCGCCTGGTTTACGTCTTTAGCCAGGACTTTACCGTCTATGGGGGCTCCCTGGGCGAGGTTCATGCCGAAAAAGTGTGCAAGATCATGGACCTGGCCATCAAGAATGGGGCCCCGGTCATCGGTCTGAACGACTCGGGAGGGGCGCGCATCCAGGAAGGAGTTGTCAGCCTGGCGGCCTATGCCTACGTCTTTCTGCGCAATGTCCTGGCCTCCGGGGTGGTGCCGCAGATCAGCGCCATCATGGGACCCTGTGCCGGTGGCGCGGTCTATTCCCCGGCCATGACCGATTTCATCCTGATGGTCAAGGAAACCAGCTTCATGCACATCACCGGGCCGGACGTCATTCGCACCGTGACCCGCGAGGAGGTCACCTCCGAGGAGCTGGGCGGGGCCATGGTCCACAACCAGAAGAGCGGCGTGGCTCATTTCGCCGCCGAGGACGAGGAGGACAGCTTTTACCAGATCCGCAAGCTCCTCTCCTATCTTCCCCAGAACAACATGGAGGATCCGCCCTTCGTGCCCACAGACGATCCTGCGGACCGCGCCGACGAGGAGCTTGACACGCTGGTGCCCGAGAATCCCAATAAACCGTACGACATGAAGGCCATCATCCGGCATGTCGTGGATGACGGCGACTTTTTCGAGGTTCAGGAGCACTGGGCCCGAAACATCATCGTCGGGTTCGCCCGGCTGGGGGGCTTTTCGGTCGGAGTCGTGGCCCAGCAACCCATGATCCTGGCCGGCGTGCTCGACATTGACTCCAGCACCAAGGCGGCCCGCTTTGTACGGTTCTGCGACTGCTTTAACATTCCCATCATCACCTTCGAGGACGTACCGGGTTTTCTGCCTGGGGTAACGCAAGAGCATGGCGGCATCATCCGCAACGGGGCCAAGTTGCTCTACGCCTACTGCGAGGCCACGGTTCCCAAGATCACCATCATCACGCGTAAAGCCTATGGCGGCGCCTACGACGTCATGAGCTCCAAGCACATCCGGGGCGATCTCAGCTACGCCTGGCCCTGTGCAGAGATCGCGGTGATGGGCCC
>JBFFCR010000406.1:0-3819 GCA_041559855.1 Anaerolineae bacterium
AGAACGACGATCTCCAGTCTGCAGCGCTGTTCCTGCCGCCACCATCTGGTCAGGGCCAGGGCAAAACCAGCCAGACCGAGAAGCGTGGCTGCATCGACGAGCCAATAGAAAGCCTGGGGCACCAAGATGTTGAACCAGCCAAACAGCGCCCAGAACGAGTAGCGGAAGCCCCTGAATTCGTCCCAGATGGCACCCAGATCCGATGGCTGCTGGCGAGTGCCCATCACCGCCAGATGGACGCCAAAGCCGCTCAGGTCACCATACAGGCGCAGATTGCGGATGAACCACCAACCTGCAAGCGCCAGAGCAATGCCAAGGACAAGGATGCCGGCGAGGGCAAACCAACGGGGCCTCTTGGCGCGCCAGGCCAGCAAGAGTATCGTCGCGGCGGCGAGGGGCCAAAGGAGGACCCCGCTAAACTTGGCCAATGCTCCGAGGCCCAGCAGGACGCCCAGTCCCGCCAACGACAGCCACCCGGGCAACCCAGGCTTTCGCAGCCAGTTCGCCAGAATCACCAGGGTCCAGGCGCTGATCAGAATCACCAGGTTGTCGTTGTTGACCGAGGCGCTGATAAAGAGGAACTGGGGGATAAAGGCCACCAGTCCCACCATGCCCAGGGAGAGCCCCGGCCTGTCCGGGAACACGATGCGCCCCAGACGGCAGACGGCTACTAGTGAGCCCAATGCCATGATCGTGGAGATGGCCCGTGCCAGGTGGACCAGCAGGACGGTGTCCTGATAGGGCCACGATTCCCGGTCTATATCGTGGAGCACCCGATTCTTGTTCCCGGGTTGCAGGGGGATGCCGATATTGGCATAGCTGTTCAACAATGCCAGGTTCTCCGCGTCGTCGTGCGGAACCCAGCCCACCAGCGCCGCGGAGAGTCCATAGAACAGGGGAGGCTGCGTCGCTTCCTGCTCCCACGGCCCGGGTGCTGCCGGATCGAGCACCGGCAGTGCTCGGTTGTCGGCCAGCCATACCAAATAGGCAGTGTGTTGGAGCTCGTCAGGCGATTCGTAGACCGGCGTGCTGATGTTATAGATCGTGGCTACGATCAGGAAGAGCACCAGGAGAACCAGAAGCCAGACGGTCTGCGGTCTCTTGGGCACAGCTGTGCCTGCCTCCCGCATGGAGGAAGCACCGCTGCTTTTGTGTGATGGGCGAGATCGATTGCGTCTCACCGGCAAGGCGTCCATGGCAAGCAGCATCCCCATCCTGACGGCACATCCATCTCCCTACACCTGAGGAGGCATGGGCGGCAGTGCCGCTACCTCTGACAAAAAGATTGGGCCGGCCAGCACCGGCTCCCTGGTGGCTCCTGCCTGCGCAGCGGCTACGTGCAGCGAGCCCAACTTGACTCCCGATTCGGCGCCCAGCATTCGCCGCAGCGCGGGCCATAGACCAGACTCCTGGAGCGGCGGTTCTGGCGTCAGTCTGAGGCTGTATTGCCCCTCTGGGGCATCGGGGGGAACGGTCAGCCAGAATTTGCCCTGCAGACGCTCACCCGCCTGCCAAAGCTGGGTAGGATGGTTGCCGCCGACCGGCCGTACCACCGACTCTGCGCGGAGGGTGCCCGTTTGGTCCAGCAAGCGCAGCCGGACCTTGGCATCGAACGGCACAGGCTCGCGCGCTTCCCAGAAGAGCGTCACCTCCAGTCGCGCCCCTGGTTCGACATCGCCCGCAGACACACTGCTGCCCAGTAACTCCAGCCCATCGAAAGTTGCCGCGTGCCTCTGCCCGATCTCCAGTTCCTTCATCGTAGGCGGTTCCGCGGCCGCGCGCACCTCAATGGGACCCAGGTACACGGCGTTCCCGCGCTGGACCTGGATCGGGGCAGCCAGGGGCGGCACCGCCGGGCCGCTGCCACCCGCGCAGCCGCCGGGCCGCTGGACCAGTTCGAGTTCCAGCTCGTACGCGCCCGGAGGCGTGCCTGTCAGCAGAGGAAGACGATGCTCGTCGCGCAGCAGCAAGCCCGGCTGCCACTGCCACATGGGATAGAGACCGTTGTAGGGGCACTCGTCCACCTGCCCCCAGAGGTGGCCCTGCCCGTCCACCAGGCGCAACCGGACGCTGGCCTGTTCCTGGACGGGTTCGTTGACTGACCAAAACAGCTGGACATGCAGATCCTGGCCCGATTCGGCCTGTGTGACAAGCCGGAATCCTTTCAGGTCCAAGGAGGAATTGAATTGGATATCCCACGGCTGGGCGTCGTCCGGCAATCGCTCTACCGAGGGCCAGGCCGGCAGATAGCCTGCAATCTGCAAGGTGGACTGATTGCTATGGAACTCTTTGAAGTCAAAGCGAAAGGCATGCTGGTTAAGCCATTCCCTCGGCAGCAGTTCTGGATCTCCCCAGCTCGGTGTGTCCGAGATAGCCAACCAGATCCTGTCATAGCTGGCCCGAAGCTCCTCAAGCTTGGCCTCAGTCTGGTTCTGTCCAGTGCCCAACAGGGGCAGGCCCACCCACGTCGCCTCCTCCCCTGCGGCATAGTACTGGTACAGCTCGGCGACGTGGGGTGGATCGACCACCACGATGTCGCCTGGGCGAACCTGTTCGCGGAGATAGCGACCCCATGAGCGGTGGTCGGGCTTGGCGTAGGCTGTTGCCGAAAAATAGTTCACCGTCGAATGGCCGATCCCGGCCACCATGATCGCCCCGGCAAGGACCGGAATCCATAGCGAGCGTCCCCGCCAGCGAGTCAAGCCTACAGCTACCAGCAGGCTGAACGCAGGCGAGACAAAGATCAGGTGGCGGCTGGTCATGTAGGCGGGTCTGACGAACGACGATAGGTAGATGAGCACAACAGGCACCAGAAGGTAGCCGATCAGCAACCAACCAGCGCCGTGCCATCGCCGGGGTGCGGCAGGTCGCACCAGTGCCGCAAAGCCGATGCCCGCCATCAGCAAGAAGAGCAGATCGACCAGCAGCACGTACCAATTGCCAAGATCCACCGAGAGGCCCAGGCTGAACGAATTAAGCAGGTCACGTAGCAGCATCCAGAGAGGGACGTAGGTGAATCCGGGTACTGTGTCCTGAAGGGGCTGTACCCCCCACCCGTAGACCAGCAGTGGCACGAGACCCACCGCAACGAGGACGACGGTCAGCACGATGGCGCGCCGGCTGGCCGACTGACGCAGCAGGAACCAGCTCAATGCCGCCAGCTCGAACACAACCAACAGGGCACTCAGGTAGTGGGTCAACACCAAGCTGATTGCGGCAACCACATAGGCCACGATCCAGGGCCAGCGATGCCGTAAGGCCGTTCGCTCGCCATTAGGGAAGAAGGCGCGCACCAGGCAGTAGACCGAGAGGAGGCCCAGAGCGGCAAGCATGGCATACATGCGTGCTTCCTGGCCGTACCAGAGAGCCATGGGCGAGATGGCGCCCAGCGCTGCGGCGGCAATCCCGGTCCGCTCGTCCACCAGTTGCCTGCCTGTCAGGCAGAGAAGCGGCACGAGGAGGACCGCAAAGCTCAGAGACACGAAACGCAAGACAAACTCGCTCTGGCCGAACAGGCGGACAGCGACCCAGAGCAGGAGAAAATAGAGTGGGGGGTGGTTGTCGATCGTCGGGAGGTCTGTCTCACCGTCGGTGAGCAGGATCTCGTTGGTGAGAACCTGCCCCAGGGAGCCCTTGGCTCGATGGAGGCTCAGGCTTTCGTCCCACCAGAGGCTCTTTTCGCCCAGCGCCCAGATCCCGCGCCCGAAGGCCAGCAGGATCAATGCCGACAGGATCAGGTAGACGAGGCCTCTTCTCATGGAATTGCCAGCCGGTGCACGCGTCCAGCCCTCACTATCCCTCTGGCCCGCCTTCGCGCCA
>JBFFCR010000407.1:0-3819 GCA_041559855.1 Anaerolineae bacterium
GATCGATACATTGGAGTAGTGATATGCCTATCTATGAGTATACCTGTACAGAATGCAGTGAGCAGTTCGAAAAGCTCGTGCGCTCATCAAGCTCGCAGCCCGAGATCAAATGCCCTGCCTGCGGTGGAACGCATGTGAAGAAGGGCTGGTCGGTCTTTGGGACGGCTGCTCCGGCTGGCGGCTTTGGTGACTTTTCGGGGGCTGCAGCGAGTGCCTGCAACACCGGCGGCACCTGAGGGATCTAGCACCGAGAGCCGTGAGCTCTCGCGAGAGCCGTGGGCTCTCGACTGCTTGAGCCGGGAAGAACGAGCTAGTTGGAGTAGGACACCATGATGTCAGAACAGGCCGAAAAGGCGATGCTCGCTCGCATGCGCCGTATTGAGGGGCAGGCGAGGGGCGTGCAGCGCATGATCACAGAGCAGAGGGACTGCCTCGAGATACTGAACCAGTTGGCCTCGCTGCGGTCGGCTGCGTATAGCGCCAGCGTGGAGCTCACCGAGCAGTACGCCGTGCGGTGCGTGCGCGAGGCTGCCGGAAGCGGGACGCAAGATGACGCGCTAGTAAGCGAGGCGATGCGTGGCTTGGTGGACGTGCTGCTGAGGACGCCCCATTGATGGAGCACCGGGGAGATTCCCCGGGGGAGATGTGTGATGGAGGTTTTTGGTTTGAGCTCCGATGCGGTGGTGATCGTGCTGCTGCTGGTGGGATGGATCGTGCTGATGCGCTTTGTCCTGCCGCGGATGGGCGTGTCGACCTGAATGAGCCCGGCCTGCGACGCGGCGTCGCCGCGTGAGGAGAACGAGGTCAGGGCTGAGCTCGAAGGAGAAGGCGAGATCGGAGCAGAGTAGCGGCTCGAGTGAATCGATCTGAGGAGGACGGCATCCGACCAGGATGCCGTCGTTTCATTTGGGCAGGTGGGTCTCCGGACCGGCGTGGTCAAAGGGCGCTCGCTCCGGCTCCTTCGACAGGTCACTCGGCAAGCTCGGGAGGCACCTCAGGATGCCTAGGCTCGCCATCAGAGTCCAGATGCGTTCGCTTTGCAGGACGGACACGGGCAAATTGACAGCCTCGGCAGGACGTGGTATACTGGGTCGGCTTGTTCAGATCGCGCACAAGGATTCGGGGTCGTGTCAGAGCCAGGTGGCTGCGCCGGCGAGACACGGATCCCCGCCCCCCGCTTTCGCGACGGCAGGCCTTTCGTGGGCGACGATGCCCAACCGATGGCTTGTTATTCCCAACGGCGGGGATCCACTTCTATCGCGGACTGCGATGGCGTGCTCTGACAGCTCTACAACAAGGAGGAGTCTATGCTAGACAAGGGACGTCCAGTATACACTATCGGCACGGCAGCCGAGCTCTTGGGTGTGCATCCCCGCACGCTGCGCTTGTACGAAGACGGAGGCTTGATCCGCCCGGCGCGAAAGAACAACCGGCGCTTTTACTCGATGAGCGACCTGGAATGGGTCGGTTGCATACGTTACCTGCTGCACGACAAGGGGTTGAACCAGGAGGGGCTGCGGCGCCTGCTGGCCCTTATTCCGTGCTGGGAGATAAAGGGTTGCTCGCAGGAGGCGATGGAAAGCTGCCCGGGGTATCTGGACCGCAGCACGCCCTGCTGGGATTTGGCGCGCCAGTCCGGGCCCAACGGCAGGCACTGCTACGAGTGCGAGGTGTACCTGGGGGCGGCGGACTACCTGCTCGATGCGGAAGAGCGAAAAGAGGCGATGAAGTATCTGATGAACGCCTAGATCCAGCCTGTTGGCGTTTCACGCCAGCCCGGTGACCTTGACGGCGCCGGGCTGGTTTTGCGTCTGGCCCTCACCCCCAACTATGATGGGCGAAGATCTCCCGAGCGAGCCGTTGGCCTAGCTTGCGTGGTCCAATGCCTCGCGCATCTGCTCCAGGGCCTGGGTGAGGGTGGCGCGGGGGCAGGCAAAGTTGAGGCGCACGAACCCCTCGCCGCCCTTGCCAAAGCTCGCGCCGTCGTTCAGGGCCACGCCCGCCTGCTCGAGAAAGAATTCGTGGGGATTGCCCTGCAGGCGTGCGCCGCGGCAATCGATCCAGGCCAGATAGGTGCCCTCGGGCCTTTGCATGGTGAGGCCGGGAAGTCTTTCGTTCACATAATCATACAGGAAATCGCGGTTGGCCTGCATATAGGCGAGGGCCTGCTGTAGCCAGGGGGCGCCGTCGCGGTAGGCAGAGAGAAGCGCGGTATAGCCCATGACGTCCAGGCGCGGGACCATGTCGGCTCGTGCGGCAGTCAGGCGCTCGCGCAGCTCCGGGTCGGTGATGATGCCCACAGAGGCGTGGATGCCGGCGATGTTGTAGGTCTTGCTGGGCGCCATCAGCGTGATGGTGCGGCGGGCTATCTCGGGCGAGAGGGAGGCGATGGGTATGTGCTGGTGGCCCTCAAAGACCAGGTCGCCGTGGATCTCGTCTGAGCAGATCACCAGGTCGTGGCGGAGGCAGATCTCGGCCATCGCCTCCAATTCGGCCCGGGTAAAGACCCGCCCGACGGGGTTGTGCGGGTTGCAGAGCAAAAAGACCCGCGTGCGCCCGGTGATGGTGGCCTCAAAGCGGTCGAGATCGACCTCGTAGCGCCCGTCGTCGCGCAGGGTCAGCTCCATTTCATCCAGCCGCAGGAAGTGGTTTCTCGGGACGTGGAAGAATGGAAAGTAGACGGGGGTCTGGATCAGCAGGCCGTCGCCGGGGCAGGTGACGGCGCGGGCCGCCAGGTTAAAGCCACTCACGATGCCGGGCAGAAAGACCAGTGCCTCGGGTGGGACCTCCCAGCCGTAGAGCCGTTGCAGGCGCTCGACGATCAGGGGCCGCAGCTCGGGCGGCTCGCCGCAATAGCCAAAGATGCCATGGGCAACGCGCTCGCCCAGTGTCAGGACGACTGGCTCCGGCGCGCGAAAATCCATGTCGGCCACCCAGAGGGGGATGGCGTCGCCGTAGTAGCACCACTTGATGCTGTCGGACGACCGGCGGTCTATGATCTGGTCAAAGTTGTAGGTCATTGGCACTCCTGTGCTCGGTTTACCAGCATTACGGTGCGGGTCTCTCGCGTGGGATCGTCTGGTTGGCCCCGCCCCTTCGCGCTCTGCGCAGCGTTGATCGCTTCCCCACTGGATGCTTCTACACGATCTTTCTGACGATCAGCCAGAGCCCCAGCAGGACCGGGGCGACTAGGAGCGCGCCGAGACAGGGAAGAGAGAGCCCCTCGGAGGCCTCTGGCGTGGCGGTGGCTGAGCTCGCGTCGCCGCTGCAATCGATTTCATCGATCCACTCGTACCCGGCGGGGCAGAGCCATTCTTCTGCGCTGATGCCGTTGGGCTGCTGGGTCCACTCGCTGGGCGGATTGCACCCAATGATGTCGTCGACGAAGGCGCACTCATCGTAGCGGTGGCTGATGATCAGGTCCTCGCAGTCGCCGGAGGCGCCCGAGTGGCCCTCGGTGCAGCAAAACTGCGCTTTAAAATGATCGCACTGGTACTCCGGTTGGGCGTAGGTGTACCCCTCGGGGCATTCGACGTCATAGCCGTCGCCGAGCTGTGTCCAGCCGTTGATGGGGTAGCAGTTGGTGCACTCGTCGCCGCCGGGCATCTGCCCGCATTCCTTGGTCTCCTCATTCACGGCGGTCAGCGGCGGCGTGGGGGCGGCAACAGCGGCCCCCGCCAGCGACAGCAGCGTCAGGCAGACCAACAGCACCAGCAACATGCGCGTCTGTTTCATACTCCTACCCTTTGCCTCCTTGCGTGCACAGGATAAGACCCAGTTCTACTCGCCAACACACTCCAGGTCGCCGATCCACTCGTA
>JBFFCR010000408.1:0-3794 GCA_041559855.1 Anaerolineae bacterium
GGGGTTGCGCAGGGCGGATCCAAAGTTAACGTGCGTCCCGCGTCAGCTTGGGCCGAGATCGACCTGCGGGTCACCACTGCTGAGGAAGGCCGTCGCATGACCAGGGCCATTCGCGGCCTTCGCGCACGCAATCGCGATGCCTCCCTGCTTGTCACCGGGCAGATGAACCGCCCACCGTGGGAGTCTTCTCCCGCCGGTCAGGCCCTTTTCGAGCGCGCACAAACGGTTGGTGCGAGGCTGGGCATGGACCTGTGGCCTGCAGGCACCGGAGGTGGTTCCGACGGAAACTTTACCGCAGCGCTCGGCGTTCCCACCCTGGACGGGTTGGGAATCGAAGGCAACGATGCCCATGCTGTGAGCGAGTGGGTGGACATTGAGTCCCTGTCGCGCCGGGCCGCCCTCCTGGCCGAGCTGATCCTGGACCTAGGACGGTGAAGTATAGCTGCCCATTGCAGCGCTAGGGGAGACTCCGGCCATGCCCCAAACCATTGAGCTTCAACTGACAGCGATGGCCCACGGTGGGTCGGCCTTGGGCCGCCACGAGGGGCGGGTTGTCTTTGTGCCATACGCCATCCCCGGCGAGACGGTGCGGGTGGTGTTGGAGGAAGAGCGCGCCCGGTGGGCGCGCGGGCGCCTGCTGGAGATACAGGAGCCCTCGCCGCACCGTGTCGAGCCTCCTTGTCCTCACTTTGGGCCGGACAAGTGCGGCGGCTGTCACTTCCAGCACATTGCCTACCAGGCACAAGCCGAATACAAACGCGATATTGTGGTCGATCAACTGGGTCGCCTGGGTGGCCTGCGCGACGCGAACGTCCAGGAGATCATTGGCGCGGCGCAGCCGTGGGGCTATCGCAATCATGCCCAATTTCACACCACGCCAGAGGGCCAGCTTGGGTTTCTCACAGCCGACACTCATAACGTGGTGCAGATCGAGGAATGCTTGATCCTTGATCCTTTGCTCGACGAGCTTCGGGCAGCCCTCGACATGGAATGGCCCCAGCTACACCGGCTGAGCCTTCGCTGCGGCTCGGCGTCCGGCGACAGGATGGCCATTTTTGAGTTGAACGACTATGAGGACTTTGATATCGAGGTCGACTTTCCGGTATCGTGTATCATCCTGCTGGCGGACGGCGAGGCCGTGGTGCTCATGGGCAACACCTATCTGGAGGAGCATGTCGCCGGCCGTGACTACCGTATCTCGGCCAACAGCTTCTTCCAGGTGAACACTGCCGGCGCCGAGGCGCTGGTGGCGCTGGTGCACGAGGCCCTGGCTCCGGCACGGAGCGACACGCTGCTGGATCTCTACTGTGGCGTGGGTCTCTTTGGTCTGTCTCTGGCTGAGCACGTGGGGCGCGTGCTAGGTGTAGAGGCGGACGCCAGCGCCGCGGCTGATTTCAGGCACAATGCCCAGGGGCTGGACCAGGTCGAGTTGGTGGAGGGCAAGGTACAGTCCGTGTTGCCACGCATTGAGGGACCGGTCGATCTGCTCCTGCTCGATCCGCCCCGGGCTGGCGCAGGGCCGGATGTCATTGATCAAGTTGCCCGCCTCAACCCGAGGCGGATCGCCTATATTTCATGCGATCCTGCAACACTGGCCCGCGACGCGCGCCACCTCGTCGAGAGCGGCTTCCTGCTCCACGAGGTCCAACCGGTGGATCTTTTCCCGCAGACCTATCACGTCGAGTCGGTTGCTCTGTTTCTGAGGCGAGAATAGGTATGGAGCCACATCCGGGCAGCGCCAAGATGCGTGCTAATCCGATCCAGAGAGGCTGGAGGCGCGAGTGCATTGCATCCGGCGGGCTTGAGCGGGTCGATCCAGCTTTGACGCCAACTGGTTCTGTGGTATAATGAGCGCCGTGAGAGAAGGCAATTCGCGGGCGACTCACATTGGGGTGAATGCCCACCTGCTGTCCTTGGCGGAAGGTTACAGAAGCGCGGGCATTTCCTCATACATTTACAACTTGCTCCCCCATCTCCCGGTTGCGGCCACGGAGATGGAGTGCACGATCTTTGTGGGCGAGAAGCGGTATGGAGGCGCGCCCGGACTGAGGCTGCAGGTATCCCGGTTGCCCACAGCTCGTCCGGCAGTGCGCATCCTTTGGGAGCAGGCGCTCCTGCCGTGGGTGGCGCGACGCGAAGGGATAGATCTCTTGCACAACATGGCCTTTGTCGGCCCGGTGGCAAGTCCCTGTCCTTTCATAGTCACCGTTCACGATTTGAGTTTTCTCTTTTACCCGCATAGCTTCCGGCCGTTGAGAAGGAGCTATCTGCGGCTCTTTGCGCGGATCTCTGTGCACCGGGCCCGGCGGGTGATCGCCGTATCGGAGAGCACCAAGCGCGATCTGGTAGAGACCTATGGCATCTCATCGGCAAAGATAGACGTGGTTCACAACGGCGTCGATGAAAGCTTTCGGCCCTTGCCCGCTGATCAGGTAGCTGCATTTCGCCAGCAAAAAAAACTGCCCGATCGGTTTGCCCTATTTGTTGGCACGCTGGAACCGCGCAAGAACATCGCCGGCCTGCTCGATGCCTATGCCAAGTTGCCAGAGGGCCGCCCGCCCCTCGTGCTTGTAGGGGGCAAGGGCTGGTTCTATGACGAGATCTTTGGCCGTGTCCAAGCATTGGGGCTGAACAACGAGGTGCGCTTTGCTGGCTTTGTCCCGACCGAGGAACTACCCTTCTGGTTCAATGCTGCCGATCTCTTTGTCTACCCCTCCCTGTACGAGGGATTCGGCCTTCCGACCCTGGAGGCGATGGCTTGTGGCACCGCGGTGATCACCTCCACGACCTCTTCCTTGCCCGAGGTCGTGGGACGGGCTGGGCAGTTGGTGGACCCAACCGACGCGGACGCGCTGGCAGCAACCATGTCGAGGGTACTAGGCGACGGGGATTTGCGGCGGGAGATGCAGGTTGCAGGCTTGAAGCAAGCAGCGGGCTTTTCCTGGGAAGAGGCCGCTCGCAAGACCGTCGATAGTTACAGGCGCGCCCTGACACCCGGGGAGGACAGACACGGTGTTTGAGCGATACCGCAGGTACATCTCCATCGCAGTCATCATCACAGACGTGTTGCTCATCAACCTGGCGTTCGCCATCGCCTACTGGTTGCGTTACGAGCTCCAGTGGTTCGCTGCGGTGGACCAAGCCAACTTTGTGCCTTTCAGTGCCTTCATCCCAGTCTCGTTGGCCCTCACGGTGCTATTGCTGGGCATCTACAAGTTGAACGGCGTATACGATCAACCCCGGGGTGCTTCCTGGTTCGACGAAGTGTACAGCCTGATGACCGGCACTGCGACCGGCATCATCCTGATGGTTTTCGGAATTGTCATCCTGTTCCGCCCGCTGTTCTACTCTCGGCTGGTCTTTTTCTACGCCGGCGTCTTGATCACGATCTTTCTCTCCGCCAGCCGCCTGGCAAAGCGCATGCTGCGCGACCGCCTGCGACGCAGGGGGTTGGGTGTCGATCGCTTGCTCATTGTCGGGGTCGGTGAGGTGGGCAGGACGGTCATGCGCCACGTAGTTGCGCAGCCAGTGCTGGGCTATCATGTTGTGGGCTTTGTGGATGACGATCCGGAAAAGGCCAGCACCGACATCGGCCGCTTCCGCGCGCTGGGCAACACTGCCAACATCCCCCGCCTGATCAAAGAGATGGCCGTGGATGAGGTGATCATCACGCTACCCTGGATGTACCACCGCAAGATCGTGAGCATCATCGCACAGTGTGAGCGTGAGCAGGTGCGCGTGCGCATCGTGCCTGACATGTTCCAGATGACCTTGAGCCACCTGGACGTGGAGGA
>JBFFCR010000409.1:0-3784 GCA_041559855.1 Anaerolineae bacterium
AGGGTTGACTTTGACGAGCCACTGCGCGACATCACGCCAGGCCAGGCAGTGGTGGCCTACCAGGGCGATCTGGTATTGGGCGGAGGGATCATCAGCGAGTGAGACGATAATGCAGATTCCGGGGTTGTTCGTATCCTTTGTCCTGGCTTCCATCTATGCGGCGGCCTTTTACCTATTGCTGGGTCGAAAGCGGCGAGAGCTGCTATTCTTCTGGCTCGCGGCGTTGGTTGGATTCGCGTCAGGCCATGTCGTCGGCGACTTGTGGGGTTTTATCACGTGGACCGTCGGCCAGGTGCATGTCATCGAGGCCTCGGTGCTCGCCATTCTCTTCTTGCTGCTGGCACGATGGCTCGGTCAGGAGAGGGGTGCGGATGAAAAACACACCAAGTGAGCACCAGCGCCAGCCACCGGGCATCCATCCGGCAACCCCCCGAGATACCGCCCAGGTGTGGTTCGACGACGGACGAGTGTTCGAAGGGCCGATCGGCACATCGCTTGAGGCGTTCATCGAGATGGCCGGGTCCGATCCCGAGGCGCCGACTGTCGCCGCCCTGATCGACAACGAACTGCGCGAGCTGAGCTACCGCGTCGAGGCGGACGTCGAAGTGACACCCATCACCATGGCTTCGAGCGACGGTTTTCGCATCTATCGGCGGTCGCTGGCGTTCCTCTTGGTCACAGCAGTACACGAGTTATTCCCGGGAACCACAGTATACGTCGACCACTCTCTCACGTTTGGCGGCTACTTTTGCCAGGTTCAGGGGCGCGAACCCTTCTCTGCCGCGGAACTCACCCGCATCGAGGCTCGCATGCGGGAGATTGTGGAGGCCAACGAACCAATCTTGAAGACGCGTGTCCCGCTGGCCGATGCCATCGCGCTATTCGAGGCCAGGGGAGACGACGACAAGGTGAGACTTCTCAATCGCAGGCGAAAGAGCTACCTTACCCTCTATAGCCTGCGAGGGTTCCGCGACTACTTCCACGGGTACATGGTCGCATCGACTGGCTATCTCCGCGTCTTTGCCCTGCATTCCTACCAACCGGGATTCATCCTCCGTTTCCCTCGCTCAGATCCACCGATGCAGCTTCAGCCGATTGTAGACTACCCGAAACTCGTCAGCGTGTTCCGCGAGTACGGTGAGTGGATGGCCTTGATGGGCATCCATGACGTGGGCTGCCTGAACGATGTCATCGCCAGTGAACGAGTGCGCGAGGTAATCCTGGTCGCTGAGGCGCTGCACGAGCAGAGGGTAGCGCGCATAGCCGAAGAGATCGCTTCGCGGCAAGGCCAGGTACGACTGGTGCTGATTGCCGGGCCTTCTTCTTCGGGCAAGACCACCTTCTCAAAACGGCTCAGCATCCAACTGCTTGCCAACGGGCTCAGGCCCTTCTCACTGGAGCTGGACAACTACTTTGTTGATCGGGAAAAGACCCCGCGCGACGAGCAGGGCCAGTACGATTACGAAGCGCTGGATGCACTGGACGTCCCCCTGTTCAACGCCGACCTACTGCGACTGCACCATGGAGAGGGAGTCACCCTGCCCAGCTACAACTTCCGAACCGGCCTGCGAGAGGTCGGCGACAAGGTGAGGCTGCGACCCGATCATGTAATCATTGTCGAAGGCATCCACGGGCTGAACCCCAATCTCGTGCCCGACATCCCGCCCGAGGTCAGCTACCGCATCTATGTCTCAGCACTCACTCAACTCAACATCGACAAGCACAATCGTGTGCCAACCACTGACACGCGCCTGATCCGCCGCATCGTGCGGGATGCGTCTTACCGCGGCTATTCAGCCGACGAGACCATCAACCGTTGGGGAAGCGTGCGACAGGGCGAGAAGCGCTGGATCTTTCCCTTCCAGGAGCACGCCGATGTGATGTTCAACTCCGCACTGCTCTACGAGCTGGCAGTCCTCAAGCTGTTGGCCACGCCGCTGCTCCTACAGGTAGAGCCAGGCACTCGGGCCCACGTGGAAGCCAAGAGATTGATGGCCTTTTTGGAATGGTTCGAGCCGCTGGCGCCCGATCTTGTGCCGGATAACTCGATCCTGCGCGAGTTCGTGGGAGGCTCGATCCTGCGGGACTTTCACGTATCCCTCTAGCGAGGCTTTGCCTATCTTGCGCGAGCCCCGAAGGCGACGATTTGCAGTCCTGCCGAACTGTGGTATAGTAAGGGAGCTTCCTGCTCGGTGTGAATTGCTCTGGAACCCGCATGGCGCAAGTGGGCGCTTGGGGATCTCGGATTGCACTGCAGACTATCGCAGGGCTCCGAGGAGAGCTAGGACAAGACTATGCAGCATCTCCTCGTCATCGGCGCTGCCAGCATAGATACAAAGGGCCGCGCTGACCATACAATCCAGGCAGGTACCTCGACTCCCGGCACCATCCGCGTCAGTGTAGGCGGCGTGGGCAGGAACATCGCCGAGAACCTGGCCCGGCTCGGGGAACCGGTGGTCCTCCTCTCAGCCGTGGGCGATGATGGCTCCGGACGGCGTATCCTGCAGCAGGCTGCTGAGTGCGGCATCGACACCTCACACGTGCTGGTGGACGGCGAGTACCATACCGCCGCCTACCTGGCCGTATTGGATGACACCGGCAACGCCGTAATGTCCATAGACGATATGGTCATCAACCGCGCGCTGGTCACGCCCGAATACATCTACCACCGCCGGGCCCTGTTTCGCGATGCGTGCATGATCGCGGTGGATGCCAACCTCTCGACGGCGACACTGGACACCATCTTCAGGATGGCCCGCCAATACGAGGTGCCGGTCTGCGCTGATCCGACAACGGCAAGCCTTGCCCCGCGTCTCTGCCCCCACCTGCCGGATCTCACGCTGGTCACGCCCAACGCGGCCGAAGCCGAGGCTCTGTGCGGCATCCCGGTCACGGGCCGGGAGAGCGGGCTGTCCGCGGCCCACAAGTTGATAGGCCTCGGGGTCAGGATAGCCATCGTAACATTGGGCGCCACCGGCCTCATCTACGCTACATCGCAGGAAAGCGGCCACGTACCAGCCATAGAATGCGAGATCGTGGACTTTACGGGGGCAGGTGACGCCCTGACGGCAGCGGTAATATTCGGCCTGCTGAACGACTTTCCCATCGACGAGGCCGTCCGACTTGGGGCAAGGGCCGCAGCCTTGACCCTGCAAAGCCGCGAGACGGTCTGCCCGATGCTGAGCCTGGAACGTCTATACGATCAAATGGTGGTCTGAGAGGCTACAGGGAACGGACATGTTGCATCCGAGCAACCAGGTACAGCAAGCACTGCAGGAAGGAAAACCGATCGTCGCGCTAGAGTCGACTGTCATCTCTCATGGGCTGCCATACCCGACCAACCTGGAGACAGCGCGTCGGATGGAAGAGATCATCCGGCAGCATGGCGCCGTGCCGGCGACCATCGCCGTGCTGGCAGGCAAGATACGAGTGGGCGTGACCGACGCTGAACTGGAGCACCTCGCTACGGCAAAGGGCATCCGCAAGACCAGTCGTCGCGACCTGCCGGTAGTCGTCGCACGGCACGGCGACGGGGCAACCACAGTGGCAGCGACTGCGACAGTAGCGGCGTGGTCCGGGATCGAGGTCTTTGCCACTGGCGGCATCGGTGGAGTGCACCGCGACCCGCCGTACGATATATCCAATGACCTACCCACACTGGCTTCGACCTCCATAGCCATCGTGTGCGCTGGTGCCAAGGCCATCCTCGATCTGCGCGCAACCCTGGAGTGGCTGGAGACCGCCGGCGTGCCGGTGATCGGATATGGCACGGACGAGTTCCCTG
>JBFFCR010000410.1:0-3780 GCA_041559855.1 Anaerolineae bacterium
GACGCTGGCTTCCCTGACCTCTCCTTCCTGCAACTGCTCTTTGGCTACAGGTCGATGGCGGAACTCGACTACGCGTTTGCGGATGCCTGGGCGTCAAGCGATAAGGGAAGGCCCCTGCTGGATGCACTCTTCCCACAGCGCCATTCCGTGATCTGGCCTGTGTCCTAGCCGATCGAGCTGCCTGGCACGCTCTGCCCAGAAGATCCCGGGACAGGCCCGCGTGCGCCATCAGCCCGGGCGCACCACGGTTACTGCATTCTCCCTTGCCAGCCGAGTAGAGGCGCACTAGCGCCTCGCGCTCGCCGCGGATTTCAATCCGCGGCAGGCCGAGAACGCGAGCGTTCTGCCAGTTCGCGCGAGTTTCTGGCCTCCGCCGGACTGCTGTCCGGCGGGAGCTTGCGCGGAGTTGCGACTTTGCAGCAGCCGTAACGGGCGCACCGGTAGAGCTTGCCCAGAATCGAAACCTGTAGTAGAATGAGACTGAAAGCGAAGCGCGCTGCGACTCCCCAGTACCCTGGGCAGCACCAACGGCAATGGTGGCCAACAGCTGCGACGCACGTTTGGAGAAACTGCGGTGGCCGACTCTGACATCTGCTACGGATTCCTACTTGGGTTCTTGACCGCCGGCGTGATCGGCTTTGTCTTCCAGCGGCTGGTGATGCTGCGCAAGAAAGTTGTGCAGGCCGACAAAAAAACCGCGCTGGTCGAGACCAAGCAGTCCCCCAGGCAAGTCTACTTGACAAGCGTCAGGGCCCAGACAGAGATGATCGTCTGGATCCTTCTACTGATCTTCCTAGCAATAGCCGTCATGTGGATCGCCCTAAGCGGCTAGTGCGCGGCAGCACTCGCCGCGTACCCTGCACGCGGAGCCGACGCAGCACAGGGCGACCGCACTGAACCAAGGCCTAGAAAAGCGGAGTATCCAAGATCTCTCTGACCGAGTCTGCTATGCTCTGGAGCTCGCCGCGCTGCCCAGAGCGCTGGCCTCGGTTCAGCTGCCTACTCCTGGCACGTGCCGATCCGCCGGGCGCGCTCACCGGATTGTCGATCGGCACGCCCGATTCCTCGAGCAAGTGCTGAGCCCAGCCAGCCTGGCCAAGCCGCACGCTGATCATGAACGTCCCGCTGACCACCATGTGCCCCCACGATTTCACCCCACGGCTCCTCAACAGCGTCGCGACCTCGCGACCGCTGAGCGGGCAGTTGTCGTAGGGGATCAGGAATGTGTGAGAAGGACCGTTCACCACGTCCCCGAAGACGCTTGCCAGGGGGCTGATCCAGTCAAACATGGCGCCTACTCCCAGAATCTTGTCTATCATCATGACCTCCGGTATGGAGCGGCGATGGGGCCGCCCCCGTATAGAACATATGTTCGGGCAGGCAACATTGTACCACACCCCTCGGCAGAACGCAAATCGCGACACGCAAAGTCGTGAACCAGGTGGCTGACGGAGACAGTGCCGGACGTCCCCAATCTGGTGCGCCCGGGAAATGCTACCCAGGGCAGATGTGCGGGACGCCGGAGGCGCGCGGCTCGCTTTGGTAGAGGCTCACGCTGCCAGCAGGATCTTGCCAGATTGATACTCGTGGAGTATTGCGGGGGTGCAGGGCTTCCTGTGACTTGGGGGATGGGTGGCTATGGTTGCGTTTGCAGTCTTTTCTGCATGACTCTCAGTTGCAGCTCACGGCGCCAGGACCACCAGGTGCCTGGGCTGCCCCTGCTCGGCACCTGCACGGCGTGGCCTGTCAGCCTGCGGTATTCCTCAGCCAGTTGGCTGTCGGTTAGGGCGTATACCGACGGACGGTCGGCGGCTTGCATGGAGAACCTCTCACGTTCACTCATCATGCGCCTCCGTATGGGGGTTTGCTCCATATTGTATCAGCCGGCTCATCCGCAGTCAATGGGTATGCGGTACTACTCTCCGTAATCTTTGTGGGGTCGCGGCGGCGGGCGCAGAGGCGGCGAGAGGCGCGGCAGGCCCAGGCCCGTGATCCGCACACCTCTCGCGCAGGACGCGGCGATCTCCGTCTAGTTGGTAGCTGCTCGTGTCACCCGATCTTGGTACTTGCTGATCTGGCCGTCACGCAGCGTAATCACCAGGTCTGCCTCAGCCAGGATTTCTGGATTGTGAGTGACAGCAATGAGGCTGCCTTGCTTGCAATAGCCGCGCAGCAGAGCCATCACTTGTAGTCCTGTGTGCCGGTCCAGTAGGCCAGTCGGCTCGTCTGCAAAGATGGCCCGCGGGCGGTGGATCATGGCCCGTGCCACGGCCGTTCGCTGCCGTTCGCCACCTGAGAGCTCATAGGGGAAGCGGTGAAGCTTGTCACCCAGCCCCAGGTCGGCAAGCAATGCCTTGGCTTGGTCCGCGTGGGCTTTGTCCTGCGCGGGAGCGGCGACCATAACGTTCTCCAGCGCAGTGAGATAGTTGATCAGGAAGTGTTGCTGGAAGACAAAGCCAAACTCGCGGCGACGCAGGGCTACCCGTTCGCGATCCGACATCCTGGTATAGGCGCGGTCATCCAGATAGATCTCGCCGCTGCTCGCTTTGCGCAGCCCACTCAACAGGTAGAGCAGGGAGCTCTTGCCCGAGCCGGAGGGTCCCAGGATGCCGATGAACTGATAGTCCTGGATCGCGATCGAGACGCCGTTCACGGCGTTCAAGGTCTTGTCACCATCCTCATAGGTCAGCGTAAGATTCTCTCCTTGTAGCATGATTTCCTCCTCAAGTCGTTCCTATCCCCACGTCCTGCGGACCCTATCGACGCTCGATGATGGACATGGGATCCAGTCTAGATAACGTCCGGGCCGTCGTGCCCGTCGTCACAACAAGTACTGCCACCGGGATGGGCAGCGTGTACAACCAGGGGGTGAAGTTGAGCGGATCGAAGGTCAGACCCAGCGGTGCGAACAGGGCAAAGCGCAACAGGAGTATCGCTGCCAGACCGATGATCGCGCTGAGGCCCCAGGCAATCCCCGCTATGAACGCTGTTTCCCCCAGTACACGCCGCACCAACTGCCAGCGATCGTAGCCCAGGGCGTGCAACACGCCGAACTCTGCTTGCCGCTGGGAGAAAAAGACATAGTTGAGCACCGCTAGGCCAATCGCCGCCACTACAGCGATAACCCCTTCCAACAAGGCTATCGACTGCATATCCTGCCAGGCCTTGTTCTGGATACGCGAGACTTGTTGACGATAGGTGAGCACCGATGCCGCGGGCCCAGCCAGTTCGTTCTCCAGCCAATCATCCAAGACGCCCTTCTGTCCTGCCTTGGGTACCAGGATCAGCGGCGGGAGATCCGGGACATCGCTGGCCTCCTGACTCTCCAGAAACTCGAGCGAGAAGAAGCCTAGCCCAACGCCATCTTCTGATGCCGCAGGTTCGGCGAAAATCCCCGAGATTACAAACTGGTTGCGCAGTGACGGCGCGCCAGGATAGGCCGGGCGCTCAGGGTCGCCAATCACATCTCCGACCTCGAGATCCCGGTTCTGCGCGAGGGCTTTGGGGATGACCATCTCATTGGTACCTGGAATCGGCAGGCGCCCATCCTTCAACTCCAGACCATACATCTCTACCAGGTAGGCCATGTCCTCCGCATAGACGCCAAAGGGACTGGCGTCTGCGCTTGCAAACGGAGGAATGGTAACCTTCAACATGCTATACCGGGGCGCCATCGGGATCACCCGCTCGACCGCCGGATGAGCCTCGATCCGGGCCACAACATCCGCGTCTAGGCTCTGGAGGTACATCGGCTCGCTAACGATACTCACCCGGCTCAGA
>JBFFCR010000411.1:0-3767 GCA_041559855.1 Anaerolineae bacterium
GCTTGTGCCGCCTATTGAACCGGCGCGGATCGCCCAGCTCAGCGAAACACTCGATGACGCTGGCCTGCAGTCTCTCTGGCTCCATGGGGCTCCTCCCTCGTCTGATGGTAGCCCCATTATAACATTAAAATCTAAATGCACCCGCCCTAGCTGCGCTTGAGGTATTGATAGCATCTCGATAGCGTTCCACATGAATGAATGAATCGAATTGCCCTTTTGGCCGTTCGGATGCCACACTGAGAAGGCAACGTATCGGTTGTGCGATTCGACGGCTTCTGTGGAGGGGGACACTTGGCAAAGGAAAGCACGAGAGGCGATTCCATGGACTCTTTTGCGGGGACGGTTAGGTCTGCAGAGCCGGTAGGGCCGTGCCTGGGCTGGCTGCCAGACGTCTAGTTGCATCGGCCCCGCTTTGAGTGTATAATGCACGTGACGCATAGTAAGAGAGCCGAGCGGTGCCATGGTTGCAGATCAACTGTCAAAGTGATGGGAGATGCGAAGGGTCCTTTGCGACGCTTGTGTGAGCATCTCTGCAGTGCAACGAGCACGTCAACGTGGCTACTACCAAGGGAACGATCGGACCTGGTCAGTCTCAATCGCCCAGCCCGGAGCGCACCATGAGCGCGATCAGCCTCTTTAACGACGTGATCGGTCCCGTGATGCGCGGACCTTCCAGCTCGCACACAGCCGCCTCGTACCACCTTGGCGCACTGGCGCGGGGCCTGCTGGGCGATGCGCTCGCTTCCGCCCGCATCACCTTTGACCCGGGCGGTTCCTTCGGGCAGGTGTACCGGCAGCAGGGCAGCGACAGTGCCTTTGCCACGGGGCTCATGGGCTGGCCCATCACCGACGACCGCTTCCCCCGCGCCCTGGAGATTGCCGCTGCGAAGGGGGTATCGATCGCCTTTGCCGTCGAACCGCTGCCAGAGCCCGACCACCCCAACACGGTGCAGATCCAGCTGGCTGGACGCCAGGGCTGCACGCTGGAGCTGTGCGGCAAGTCGATCGGCGGCGGCGCCGTCGTAATCACCCACATTGAGGGTTGGCCCGTCCGGCTGGTGGGCGACGCCCACGAGCTACTGGCAGCTGTGGATGGAGGGGCAGAGAAAGGGGCCGCCGCGCTTATGTCGAGCGACGGCGAGCTGCTGGCCCCCCTTGCGCACCAATCGAGGGGCGACCAGTCGCTGCTGCACGCCCGACGGGGCAGCCAGCTACCGGACGCGGCCCTGAAAGCACTCTCGGACCTGCCCGGCCTGCGACGCATCTGGAGCGCAGCGCCGATATTCTACGTCCAGCGGGCCGGACCTCCCTTTTCCAGCGCCGCGGAGATGGTAGCCTGGGCAGAGCAAGCGGGCGGCGGGGCTGGGCGCTCGCTGGGGCAGGCCGCGCTGGCCTACGAGTCGACTCTGCTGGGCCTGCCCGAGGGCGAGGTGATGGCCGAAGCCCTACGCCGCTACGGGGTGATGCGCGACGCAGTGCGCATCGGCCTGGGCCCGGACCTCGCGCCGATGCAACTACTGCAACCCAGCGCCCGCCAGATTTTCGAAGCAGAGTCAGCAGGCAGGACCTATACAGGAGGCCTCCATACCCGGGCCGCAGCGCGGGCGATGGCCGTGATGCACGTCAACGGCGGCTCGGGCGTGGTCTGTGCCGCGCCGACAGCCGGTTCAGCCGGCACCCTGCCCGCGGTGCTGGTCACCCTCGCCGAGGAGCAGGGCCTGGACGAGGCGCAGATCGGGATGGCCCTGCTGGCAGCCGCAGGGGTGGGCCTGGTCGTCGCCGACAGGGCAACCTTTGCCGCCGAGGTTGCCGGGTGCCAGGTCGAGATCGGCGCTGCAGGGGCCATGGCTGCCGCTGCTGTGGTCGAGGCCGCAGGGGGAGGCGCGCGACAGGCCTGCGACGCCGCTGCCATCGCCTTTCAGAACACCATGGGCTGGGTGTGCGACCTGGTGCAGGGGATCGTCGAGATCCCCTGCCACACCCGGAACGCTGTCGCCGCATCCAGCGCCTTTGTCTGCGCTGACCTCATCCTGGGCGGCTATCAGAATCCTATCTCGCTCGACGAGACCGTCGACGCTGTCTATGCCGTGGGTAAGATGCTGCCCTGTGAGCTCAAAGTGACCGCGCTTGGCGGGCTTGCGCTAGCGCCATCGGCCCAGGCCCTGCCCAGGCTGCGCTAAGGAGGGCCAAGAGACTCGACGTGGAGGCCACATGCTGGTCCGGCGATCCACCGGCGGGACAGGAATCGGACATCATCGGGATCGGCCTGTGCACGCTCGGGGTCACTCAGGTTCCCGGCCAACTTTATGCTGCTCGGCGCCATGAATCCCTGGCCCTGTGGCTGGTACGGTGACCCGGCGAAGCAGTGCACCTGCAGCAACATGGTTATGAGCCGATACCAGGCGGATTGACGACATCCGGCAGATCTGCAAGCCGCTGCTGGACCGGGCCTGTGCAGTGCACAGGTTGACATCCACATCGAGGTGCCGCAGGTAGAGGCCAACTCTGCGAGTTGGGCGCCAAGCGGTCGGCCAATGTCCGAATCCCGGGATTTTGACATTGGCCACCGGTTGCGCTATATTGTGATCACGCGAGTCTATGGCAGTTGCCTGATCAGATTATCTGGCCTACCAGCAACGATCTAGAGTCCGCAACCATCAAAGCCCCGAGACCAGGCCAACCGGTAGGCCGAACAAGGTTCATGCTTCATGTAGGAGCCTGCTTCATTGGTTAAGCATCCATTATGAAAGCTACCAGGAGAGAGAAAGGAGAGAGCACGATGAAAGCAAGAGCCATCCCTTTGCTCCTTGGAATTCTACTTCTTGTGATCATCACTGCCTGTGAAGGCACGAAGACTGCAGCGCCAAACCAGGAGGTTGGCAGCAAGGCACTCAGTACTCCCAAGGATGTTGCCAGCAAGGCGCTCGATGCTATGATAGAAGGTGATGGAGATACCTTCAACTCTTTGGTGTCGCCAGACAGACGAGTTCGCGCGAATCAAGGGCCAGGATTAACTATCGGTCTGGCAGAAGTTGAGATAGTAAGAGGCTGTGATAGTGTAAAAGTGGAGTACCTTGAGCGTGCCACTGATGAAATAGCCAATGGGCGTGAGATCACTCTCCTGTTTGAATCCCCTTGCCTTGATTTCGGAACAGGGGCAAAGCGAGATTTGCTTCGAATGGTGGTAGAAAGAGTGAATGATCGTTGGTACCTGTTTGACATCCGGGAGTGAGCAGTCTTCTGGTCAGCGATTCGCTGAAAGCCAATGCACGCGACGCAAAAGGCCGTGACGCCCTTTGCATCCGATCTGGACCGCCCGGCCCTTGAAGTCATGGGCAACCGAAGGATCGGCAGTGGCGGTGCCGCAACCCTCTCTCTGCGAGACGAGCAAGTGCCCTGGTTAGAGCGCGACCAGGGCTCGCCCTAGGTATTGCGCGAATCCTCAGCTCAGAATGGACTGGACAGGCCCCTGCACCCGAGTATCCAAATAGGTGGCAAGAAGCTTCCTGCGCTGTTTTCCGCCCAAACGCGGCGATTGATGGGTTGGCTTGAGACTCTGAACAACAGCTACCGGGACACGAGTGGCAGAAAGAGGGACTCGCGCGGGCAGCCCACCAGGTCGCTGGCAATCATCAACTCCCCGTCCTCCAGCACGCCCAGCACGACTTGCTGCTCGTCCAGGCCCGTGCCAGTCAGGGTTTGGGAGAAGGTATCGCCGGGGTCCAGGTTGACGCCGTCGTATTGCGCAAGGAGTGTGCAATCGGACC
>JBFFCR010000412.1:0-3751 GCA_041559855.1 Anaerolineae bacterium
GGTCAGGTAGCGGATGGCGTGCCGCTTGCGCCAGAGGTCGGCCTTGCCATCGCCCCGCGCGTACTGGTAGTACTGCTTGAAGAAGGCCTTCATGGTGCCGCGGGGCCGGAAATGGACGACGGCCTCAGGGGCAAAGGAGAAGGGGCCGTAGAGCTCGCGGAGGCGGAGGTCAAAGATGAGGTCTTCGCAGTAGTCCAGCCACTCGGGATAGCCGCCGGTTGCCTCCCAGGCTGCTTTGCGAAAGGCCACCGAACGGCTGGAGGGAAGAAAGGTCTCGGGATCGATGTCGCTGAGCCGGGGCAGTACGGTTGCCCCCATGGCCGTCTCGAAGAGGGTCTGCGGATCGGGCACGAACCAGCCCGAGACGGCGGATGTAGCCTGCCCTTGGCCACCGTCCTCAAAAGGGCTGAGGATCTGCTCGAGCCAATCATCCTCGAGGCGCACTCCGGCGTCGGTGGTGGCGATCAAGGGGCCGGCGGCGGCAGAGATGGCGGCGTTGCGACCCTCGGAGATGTTGGCACCCGGCGTCTCGAGGACGCGCAGGGGCAGCGCTAAGGAGGAAGCCCAAGAATCGAGGACGGAGAGGGTGCCGTCGGTGGAACCGCCGTCGGCGATCACCACCTCGTCGGGGCGGCGGGTCTGCCGGTCCAGCGATCGGAGCAGTCGCTCTATGGCTTCGGCTTCATTCAGGACTGTGGCGATGACCGATACTTTCACCTGCTACTCCTGCGAACCTTGCATAATAAGCTAGAACGTGGTACAATTACCCAAGAATTGGGTATTTCTACCCGATAGCTGCAACAACTCGAGTTTTCCGGGCCAAGGCGGCAAGTATGAAGCGAAGACAATGGGGCATTCTCATAGCCCTCGTGCTGCTGAACTATATCATTTTTAGTATCGCGTTCACGCAACTGGACAAGCAGCGGAATCCGCCGCTGGCGTCGCTCCGGACGCCCATGCCCACGTTCGATAGCGTGGAACAGAACCCGCTCGCCTGGATCGTCCTGCCGACGTGCACTCTGCTGCCGAGCCGGACTCCAGTCGTAGCAACGGCGACTGAGACCATGGTCGCTTCTGTCGAGATCACGCCCACCGTTGCTCTGGCAACGGAGACGCCGGTGCCGACTGCCACGCCCACGCCCGCTACAGTCCAGCACGAGGTGCAGGCCGGCGAGACGCTGGGCGAGATCGCCAAGCTCTACAGTGTCACGGTGCAGGCGATTGTGACGGCGAACAACCTGCCGGATCCTGACGAGATTAGCGTCGGTCAGGTGCTGATCATCCCGCTCTCGGGCGCGGCGCCAGAGACTGCCACCGCGCAGCCAACTTCCATTCCACCAACCAACACGCCAACCAAGCCGCCGACGCACACTCCCACGCCCACTCGCACTCCCACTCCCACCAACACCCCCGTCCCCGATCAGTTCACGGGCACGCTTGTTTGGGACCCGTTGGTGGCGCCCAACTGTGCCGGCCCGGCCATCTCGAACCAGAGTATCATCCGGGATGCGGGAGGCAATCCTGTGAACGGGGTGCAGGTGGAAGTGACTTGCTACGATAACGTCTGGCTGACGCACCCCTCCGGAACGCCGGGCGAGTATGAGCCGGGTCACTATGATTTCTCCCCGGGCCAGACGGAGCCCCAGGCATGGACCTGCACCGCTCGCGTGTTCGATGTCAATGGCCAGCCCGTAGCCTCGTCGGAAATAGTTACGATCGTGTTTGACACCAATGAGTGCACTCCCGGCGGGACCGGCCACCAGGTCGCGATCCTGAACTGGACAAAGCACTGGTAAGTTGGGAAGGACAGCAGCCTGCTGCCATCCCCCTGCCTACCGCTCCACCTGAAGCGGTTCGGAATTGAACAGACCCGAGATCGTGCCGTCCGGGGCCATGGGCTCCACGCGCAACCAGTATCGCCCCTCTGCTGCATCAACGGGCAAAGCCAGGTTGAACTGGCCGCGCCAGACGTCGCCTGCCTGCCACTGGCTGGTGGGATAGGCCCCTACCGGCTGTGCCACTATGCTTGTGCTATCGCGCCCGTCCGGACCGGCCAGTGCGATCGACACCTGCCAGTCGCCACCTGGATCTGCCTGCGCCTGCCAGTAGAGGTTGATGTGCACGATGTCGCCCGGTTTGAATGGCGCGTCTGGTTGGTGTTCGAAGCCCAGCTTGTAGGCATCATACCCCAATAGGGCCAGCTCGCCAAATTGTGCCGTGACGGGATGGTGCATGCCCAGGGCGGCGACGGGGGCCGGGGATGAAGGACGCTCGATCGCCAGTGGCTCGAGCCAGACCTGCGCCTGGTCGCCCGGAGCGAGCAAGCGCTGCCCCGTTTCCGCATCGTACAGGCCTGCCTCGACGCGGTACTCGCCAGGCGGCGTCGCGGGGTGGATGGGCACGCCATAGTTGTCGATCACGACCTCGCCGGGCGCCCATTCATTTGTCAACCGCGTGCCACCCCCCGGCTCGGCATCGCGCTGGCCGACGATCTGATTGTCCTCATCCAACACGTGGAGAAAGACCTTGTACCGCCGGACCGGCGTGCGGTCGGCCTGCCAGAAGAGGGTGAACTGGGCGATGTCTCCCGATGCCAGCCGGCTGTTGAGGAGGCTGTATCCCAGCAAGGTGACGGCGTCGCCGTTCTCGGGGTGCTGCAGGCGAAGGTCAAGCCGGTGTTCGGGCGCCTGGGGGGCCTGCTCGGGTATGGCATAGACAGCAAGGCGGACGTTGCCATACCAGGAATCGAGGGCCTTGTAGGCGCGAGCATCCAGCCAACCCTCGACGAAGCGCTCGGGGTCGCTTTCGTCGGTGGCCCAGAGGACGGCGAATACACGCCCCCCGGGTTGGGCCATCTGGGTCAGAGCCGCTGCCGTCGCTTTTGGGTTCAACGGGCGGCTCTCGGGCAGAGGGAAGACCGGCAGGTCGCCATGGTAGTAGTAGCCAAAGACCTCTTGCTGCCCCGGCGCGTTGAGCAGGATCGCGTCGCCGGGGCGGCCGGTGGCCTGTATGTACTCGGCGATGCCCCGATAGTCATCGCGGGCATAGGCTGAGCTGGTGTAATAGTTGCGCAGCGCGAGGACACTGGGTACGAGGATCAGTAGAGCGGCGGCAAGCTGCAGGCCGCGCAGGACGTATAGGCCAAGACGGGCGTGCTGCAGGTTGGCGGGTAGTGCCCGCCACTGGCCGGGCGGCGCCTGCCCCTTACGGGGCAGGGGGGCGAGCAGACCACAGGCTAGCAGAAGGCTGACGGCGGGGGTGGCGACCAGGAGGAATTTGAGGTAGGCCTCGCGATAGAGGCCCAGGGCAAACATGGCAACCAGGGGCAGCCCAAGCCACAGAGCCAGCCATGCGGCGTGCCACCGGGTGTGGCGGGAAGGGGTCTCCATCCACCGCGCTGCCAGGGACAGCAGGCCGGCCATGGTGAGCAAAGCTGCCATCAGCAAGGGGATGGTCAGGTCGCCGGTTTCGATGGTGGGACCAAACACCAGCCAGCGCCAGGTGGTAGCCAGGGCCGTCAGGAAGGATGTGGCTCCGCCCGGGTTGGGCCAGGTGGTCACCTGGCGGATCGCCGTGGGCAGCCAGGGGAGATAGAGCAACAGCGCGGCTGCCTGGGAAAGCAGCCAGTAGACCAATCTCCGGGCGAGCGGGATCTCTCGCCAGGTGAAGGCCAGCCAGAGGAGATAGGCCAGGTTCAGGGTTGCCACGACAAAGATGAACGAATAGTGGGTATAGAGTCCGGCTGCTTCCA
>JBFFCR010000413.1:0-3743 GCA_041559855.1 Anaerolineae bacterium
GCTTGCAGTATAGCACACCACTGCCATGCCCTGCAAATGCACGCGATGGCACCAGTCCCTCCACGCGTGATCGCCGCAGTCAAGCTCGAGTCCCGCTCTCGCCGGGCCACAGCCCGGCGATAGGGCTAGGACATGTGCGCAGACCGTACTTGACAGGACACGCCTTTGCCCGTATAAAGGACCGATGCCGGCGCCGTCTGGCCCGACCCGGCGCCGGCAACTGCTAGCGCGGAGAGACGCCCAACATCATGGCATTCAACAGACCAATCACCCAGATTATCCAGGCTCGCACCTCCAGCCGCACCTTTGAAGAGCGCCCAATCTCCGGAGAGACCCGCCAGGGACTGACGGAGATCGCGTCTTCCCTTGGAACAGGCCCCTTTGGCACGCATCCTCGCTTCGCCCTCGTGGCTGCCACTGAAGAGGATCGCGCTTCCCTCCGGGGTCTGGGCACCTACGGCTTTATCAAGGGGGCAACGGGGTTCATCGTCGGCGCCACCCGCGACGCCGCCGGTAGCATTGAGGACTATGGCTATCTCATGGAGCTGCTCATCCTCCATGCCACTGATCAGGGGTTGGGTTCCTGCTGGTTGGGCGGAAGCTTTACCAAGAGCAGCTTCGCGGCCAAGATCGGAGCTCGCCGTGGCGAGATCGTGCCCGCGGTCACCGCACTGGGCTACGCCGCCGGGCGCCCGCGCGCCATCGACGGTATGATCCGTCAATTCGCACGGTCCGACCGGCGGCTGCCGTGGGACAGCCTCTTTTTCGAGAGATCGTTCCGCACGCCCCTGGTCAGAGAACGGGCCGGAGCCTACACCGTGCCCCTGGAGATGGTTCGGCTCGGCCCCTCAGCCTCCAACAAGCAGCCCTGGCGCGTGGTTCTGGACGGCGACACCGCCCACTTTCACCTGGCTCGCACCAAAGGTTACGGGCAGGGGCGCTTTATGAAGACCTGGGCAAGCGCCGACATGCAGCGCCTGGACATGGGCATCGCCATGTGCCACTTTGAGCAGACAGCACTGGATCTGGGGCTCAAGGGCCGCTGGGCGTTCGACCAACCGGACCTTGGCCATTTGGACGAACTGACCGAGTACATCGCAAGCTGGGTCGGCTAACTGCCCCCAACAATCGCTCGCGCCATACTGATGTCCAGCACAGCATCCTGAGCCCGTCAAGCAATGAGCCAGTCGAAGGATGAGCCTGGCAACCAGGCCTTTCCACTGCGGAACCAGGGACACTCGCCTGCCCGGGTTACCCGATGATGATCTCGTCCAGTGCCCTCTTGGGGACGTGATGGACGCCGTCGGCATCGCGCCAGTACTTGATCTCCCCGTCAGGCCCAAGCGGATCAAGCACCACCGTCTCTTTCGGCTTGCCCAGCGCCAGCACCAACTCGATCATGTAACGCTCGTCGACACCCAGCGCATCCCGCAGCTGATCGCGTTTGATCGACGCCAGGATGCACCCGCCCAGCCCCTTCTCCGTCGCCCCCAACAAGATGCTCTGCGCGGCGATGCCGGGATCCACGCCGAATGTCGGGCGTATCGACGTGTCTCCCAGCACAACGATGTATGCTGACGGCCGCTCCCCCTCCTCTGGCCCCGGCCAGTCCTTAAGATATCCAGCCCAGGCCAGCGTCTCAAAGATGGCTGCGTTGCGCTCCGCTTCGTTGGAGAGAATGTACTTGAGCGGCTGCAAGTTCGCGCCTGACGCCGAGAGCCTTGCCAGATCCACCAACTCGCGAAGTGTTGCAGCATCCACTGCAACCTCTTGATGAAACCTGCGGTAGCTCCGATTCTTCTGCACCAGTTCCTTCAGCATCCGAGCCCTCCTTCTGCATGTTGTTCGATCCCTCTGCCCGGGCTATTATACCACCTGCCCACCCGTTCTGCCAAAACTCCGGCCGAAGCCAAAACACCTGTCATCTCGACGAGCGAGCGCCGTATGCGAGCGAGGAGAGATCTCCTGCCACGCCACAGCCGAGCACCGCTCCCAGGACTGGAGCTCTACGCGGTTTCCACCGCCGGCGAGAGACCGACCCCGTCTTGACAAATCCCGGTGCTTGCCTATAATTAGTGTACTTCAGACACTAGTAGCCGTTCTTCTTTTTTGTGGTAAGTTGGTGTCAGATATACACTAACAGGAGGCGATAGTGAACCTGGAAGAACTGAGCGCCGGAAGCCGGCCCTTTCTGGCCTGGCTGGTAGACTGGTACAACAGCAGGCCGGTCCTGCCGCTGGCCGAACTCACCACGGGAACCGGCACGGCTAGCGATCGGGTCGCAGTGCTCGCCGTCGACGTCACCGCCGGCTTCTGCAGCCAAGGTCCACTCGCCAGCGAGCGGGTGGGCCGCATCGTCGAGCCCATTGCCCGCCTGTTCCAGCGAGCCTACGATCTCGGCGCGCGCCACTTTATCCTGCCCCAGGACACCCACTCAGCAGATGCAGTCGAGTTCAGCAGCTTTCCCCCCCACTGCGTGCGCGGCACCTCCGAGCCAGTGCTCGTTTCCGAACTGAGCAGCCTGCCCTTCTCCGACCTGTTCATGGTGATTGAAAAGGACACCATCAGTTCCGACATCGCCACCGGACTTGACGACTGGCTCGACGCGCATCCGGACACCAACACCTTCCTCGTCACGGGCGACTGCACCGACTTTTGTGTATACCAGTTGGCCATGCACCTCCGCCTTAGGGCCAACGCCCTCAAGCTGCGCGACGCGCGCGTGATCGTGCCCATGGATTGCGTTGATACCTTTGACATCCCCGTGCATGTAGCCCAGGAGATCGGCGCGATGCCTCACCATGCCGACCTGCTGCATCTGATCTTTCTCTACAGCATGGCCCAGAACGGCGTCGAGATCGTATCGGAGGTAGTGTGAAATGCGCCTCCCAGAAGACGCAGTAGACAGGATCGTCTCCTGGCTGCAGGGCTATGCAGCCGCAGCGGGAGCCCGCGGCTATGTCGTAGGCCTTAGCGGTGGCATCGACTCGGCCTGCACGGCGGTGCTCTGCCAGCGGGCCATGGGCGACGGGGTCCTGGGCGTGCTGCTCCCCTGCCACAACCCAGCCGAAGATGCGCTGATGGCCCAACAGCTTGCCGCTGCTTTTTCCATCCCAACGGTTACGGTGCCCCTGGAACCGGCGTACGATGCCCTGGTAGCCGCGCTGCCCTCGGCAACCTCGGAAATCGCCCGGGCCAACATCAAGCCGCGTCTCCGCATGTCCGCCCTCTATGCTCTGGCCCAGACCCGCGGCTACCTTGTCGCTGGCACCGGCAACAAGAGCGAGATCGCTGTCGGATACTACACAAAGTACGGCGACGGCGGCGTGGACGTTGAGCCCTTGGGCGGGCTGTATAAGGCACAGGTGCGCATCCTCGCTCGCGAGCTTGGTATTCCGCAACCCATCATCGATCGACCACCCAGCGCTGGGTTGTGGGAGGGACAGACCGACGAGGAAGAGATGGGCATCACCTACGCCGCCCTTGACGCCACCCTCACCGCCATCGAAGCGGGAAAAGCAGAGGGCGCAGACCCGGCGCTGCTTACCAGAGTGCAGGAGATGATCGCCTGCTCGGCGCACAAGCGCGCCATGCCGCCCATCTGCCCGCTTGACTAGAATACAGATCCAGAAGGAGACCCTTATGAACACGCGGTTGGATGAATTCGAGGCCTATCGCCTGCGCATGAACGAGCGCATCATGGAGGCCAATCACCTGGGCATCAAGCGCTTCTTCAACCTCGA
>JBFFCR010000414.1:0-3716 GCA_041559855.1 Anaerolineae bacterium
AGGTCCAAGCCTGGCTGCCGTCACCCTGAAAGACATATAGGCTTATCGGAGGATCGACGGTCACGACGGCTACCTCCGCCCTGCCATCGCCGTCCAGGTCGCGGACCAGAAGCTGACCAGGGTCGGGAGGGACGTGCGCGTAGCTGAGGGCCATGGCCTCGCTGTGCCATACGGGCTGACCATCGCCCTCCAGTACGTACAGATCCCAGGAGGCCGACAGCAGGACAACCTCGGCCTGTCCATCGCCGTCTACATCGCCGCCTTGCACCAGGCCGACCTCGCCTTCGGTACGCTGCTGCCAAGCCAGGCGCCCGTCGTCCTCGAGCAAGTAGAGTTCGCCGCCGCGATAGGGGCTAGGGATCACCTCGGGCTTGCCATCGCCATCCACATCTGCCGTCCCAATGTCGAGTATCGGCCTCCCCAACTGGAAAGACCAGCGCGTGCGCCTGTCTACAGAGAGCGCTGCCGAACCATTACCATCCAGAGCGTAGATCTGGCCGTCGCGTGAGCCTACGAAAAGCTCGGTTTTACCATCTTGGTCCAGGTCATAGGCAGCGAGGCATGGCAGGGCAACCTGGACCTGGCCGAGGGTGCCTGTTCCTGCAGTCCGGAACGTCCAGGTGGGCTGTCCGGCGTCGTCCAGCACGCTGACATCGCCATCGGTAGAGGCCACCACGACCTCAGCCTGCCCATCCGCATCCAAGTCGGCAAGGGTCACGGCGCTGATGGCACCACCCGCCTCGTAACGCCAGACCAGGCCGCCATCGTTTGCCAGGACGTAGAGCTGATTGTCCGCTGTGCCGACGACGATCTCTGGCAGCCCGTCGCCGTCCAGGTCGGCAGCCCCGAGGGCGGTCACCCGAGCCTCGGTCTCGAAGGACCAGTAGGGCTGCAGCACCACACCGCCCTGGGCCTGTGCCAGGGGCGCAGGCAGAAGAGCGAACAGGACCAACAGAACAGACCTGGCATAGTTGCGAAACCTGCCAGGTCCCAGGTTAGTGGAAAAGGACAAAGGTGCCATCCCCTTTGTTGAGCGCGTACGCAGTGCCCAGGAACAGATCGAGGTCTCCGTCCCCGTCAAAATCAGCGGCCGCCGGGATGCCCGCTGCAACATCTAGCGCCAGTCCAGACATTTCCAGGTCCTGGAGAGAGAAGGTGCCATCGCCGTCGTTCAGAGCGTAGATGCCGCCGGGCTCCCACACGTTGGCCCCATACAAGTCGGGCGCTCCATCGCTGTTCAGATCGGCAGCGACAAAATAGTGAAACTGATGGGGGGGCGTGCCCAAGCCCACGGCCGCCAGGTCCTGAAGAACAAAGGTGCCGTCACCATTGTTCAGGGCGTAGAACTCCTCTACGGCAAAGTTGTCGGCCGGCTCGACATCAGCCAGGAGCAGGTCCATGTCACCATCCAAGTCGAAATCGGCGGGTACTGAATGGCTGCCAGCACCCACTTCAGCCAGGCCGGCAGCCGCCAAGTCCTGCAAGGTAAAGGTGCCGTCGCCATCGTTCAGCAGGTAGGAGGCCTCGGCATCCAGGTGGCCAACGAACAGGTCAGGCGCGGCGTCCCCGTTTAGGTCAGCCGCTGTGCCGTACTTCCCGTCGCCGCCAAGGGGGATGCCGGCCTCTGTCAAGTCGACGGGCGTAAAGGTCCCATCGCCGTCGTTCAGAGCGTAAAAGTCGTCCGTCGGTTGAAAGAATCCCATATCCACAAAAAGGTCTAGGTCACCATCTTGATCAAAGTCGGCAGCCACGACGGCCAGCTTCTGCACGGGCACCTGGTCGGGCCGCATCTCCAGACCAGCTTCGGCCAGGTTCTGCTGCGTGAACGTGCCATCCCCATTGTTCAGGGCGTAGGCACCAGGAGAGCTACCCACGATGTAGAGGTCCAAGTCACCATCCCGGTCAAAATCCTCGGCCACGGCGTCCTCGCTGGCCATGCCGATAGGAAGCCCTACCTCGGCCAGTTCCTGCTCAGCGAAGGTACCATCCCCGTTGTTGAGGTAGTAGGCGCTGTCGACCCCATACTCGGGCACGCTGCCCGGAACGAACATGTCCAGGTCACCATCGCTGTCAAAGTCGGCGGCGACAGCCCCGTAGAAAAGATCACCCTGTAGACCGACCGAGGACAGCGATGGTGTGAGAACGGTAAAGGACATTTCCCCACTGCGCTTCCCTCCCGCGCTGACCATGACCTGTACCTTACCCGTCGCGGCGTCAAGGGGGACGCGCACGTCGATGGACGTATCGTCCCAGTTGAGCACCGCCGCCGGTGCGCCACCAAAAGTCACGGTGCCAGGTTCGTCGCCAAAGCGCTGCCCCTGGACATTGATCACTACGCCCGGCGGGGCCGCTTCGGCAGGGAGAAACGACTGGATAACCGGCGTAGGTGGCGATGGGGTGGGCGACGGCGGCGGGGCCGTGGGGGCGGCTGCTGGTCCGCAGGCGGCGGCCGTCAACAAGAGAACCAACGTGACAAATGGCAGACACTTCTTCATCCTTTCACCCTCCTCCGAGAACGGTAGCCGAGCGGCGAAATGCACCGGATGCAGAGTTGCCATCTGGGTCTTTGGTTGTGTCTGCGGTGGCACAGCAACTCCTCCTCCATTAAACAACCTTTTCTATCGGAAGTCAAGGGCAAGACAAGATCCTCTAGGGCAAACGCATTTTTCGAGTGGGGACCTTGAGCCGATAGTCATCGTCCCGCGCTGGCTGATTGAGCCCTGCCGTCAATCGCCACAGCCTGCCCCCTCGTGGCCTTCTCCACAGCCTGGATCCAGTTCGCAAAAAAGGTCTGGAGGTGATCTGCTGCCTTCCGGCAAAGGGCTGGCACTGCTGCCGTTGAGCCTCACCGGCTCCGCGGAGCTAATCTCCTCGCCGCGCCTTGCGGACCCCGCGAACCGTGTATGCCAGGCCAACGAACAGGGCACCGGCGGCGATGAGCATGCCTACACCTGATTCAAGCTCGATGAAGTGCTCGTCTATGACAGTTAGGAATACCAGGGCGAGCCACAGCAACGCCCCGGTAGCGAACAGCCCGTTGAAGAGGGCTCCCAGTGTGCGCAGCCACAGTGGCTTGGTCGCCGGTGTCGCCAGGGGCATAGAAGCCACCATGCCTGCGCTCCGACCCGACCCCCGCGACCGAGAGACAGACCGCCGGCCGCCGCGCCGAGGCGGGCTGTCAGGCACCCATTTGGCACCATCAAAGCGGTGCCACTGGCCGGGTTTGGCGCCGACCATCCAGACTTGCCCCTCTCCATCCTGGACCATCATCTGCACCCTGTACGCTTCGAGCTGGGCCTCGCTTAGCTGTCCAGCGGCGACCAGTGCCCGTAGCTGGGCTGCCTGCTGCTCCACGTCAGTGAACGGGTCGCCTATCAGCGGGCGGTCGGGGATGCGGGCCTTCTTCATCTCCTCCCTCTTCTGCATATCTGCGTAGCCGCCCATTTCACGCTGGCGCTTCATCACCTGCTGGTGCCACTGTTGGTGCTGTCCCGGAAACGGATTTCCCATCATGGTGCTCCTCCTCAACTTTCCTGGGCTGACCGGTACCGCGGACTAGTCAGCTAAAGACCTCACATCATGCAAGGTAGGCCTGACAACAGTTCTCAGACCGTTGCCAGGCCAACTGCTCCCCTAGCGGGGATCAATGTGATAGGTGCCTTCCAGCGAGAATGTGTCGCCTTCCAGCCACTCGATGCGGCCCACCGCGTGCAGTC
>JBFFCR010000415.1:0-3709 GCA_041559855.1 Anaerolineae bacterium
CAGCTCGTGCCAAGCGGCTCTTGAAAGTCACCGTTCTCAATCAAGTTCTCGGCGGCTGGCAAGGGATCTGCAGGCATCCCCGTCAGATCGATCTTTGTGCGCGTTCCCTGGCGCACGATGTCCGTCGACAGCTCTGAGCCCAATGCGGCTTCGCCCCTGACCACCGTGATCTGTGTTGTCTCGTTGGTCACCTCAATGCGGTAGCTTCCCTCCTCCAGGGAGATGGAGGTGTGCGGTGTGATGACCTGGAAATCGGTCTCGCGCTCAGCGGGTAGCGCGACGCCGACGCGGATGAGACCGACCCTAAGCCTCAGCACGATGCGGTTTGGCTGCTCGCTCACATCATAGCGCGGAGTCTCCGCCTCTACCAGCTCGACGTTGGTGTTGCTGTATACTGTGATATGGCTGCGGTCAAAGAAATCCAGCGTGCCGCGGGAAGTAGCATCGAGGATCACCTCTTCGCCTGGCGGGAGCAACGTGGTTCCGGTCACACCTGTTGGTGTCTCTCCCCCGGCCTCCTGAACCAGGATCGTACCCTCGATACGCTGCAGTTGAGTGTCTTGCTCAATGGTAGCGTTCAGGAGGTAGTAGCGAATGCCCAGAGGAATGCCGGTAATGATCAGGCAGAAAGTGATAAATGCTGCCCACAGGACAGTCCAGGCAACCCGCTCAGGCTTGTTCTGCATCTAGTAGCGTACCTCGAAACGGTCGAAGGCATGCGTCGCGGCGACCCACTGCACGTCCACTCGAGTTACCACGGCAGCCCGCGGGCCTGCACGCAGCATTGCCAGGAGTTGCTCGAGGTCAGAACGTTGCCCCTCGGCGACTACCTCGACAGAGCCATCCCAGCTATTGCGCACATAGCCTACCAGCCCGAGCTCGGACGCTCGACGCCGGGTGTAATAGCGGAAGCTGACACCCTGTACACGCCCGTGTACGGCCGCCTGCAATCGGTGCTCATCTAGTGCGATCTCCTTCATGGCAAACTCATTATAGCATGCCTCGGGGTCTCTGCAAAACTGGCCCGGACGGAAATGGGGGCTTGAGGCGTCGGCAAGCAGGCATCCGGCTGGCTGGCATCAGGCCCTACAGTGCATATTAGTGGAGGGGACCCTGTACGGTGGGCAACGGCTCAGGCTATGGTCCCCCACCCAGATGGATATACGCGTTGCCCGTCACCTCCAGATATTCGACCACGAATGTATGGTTACCTCCCTGCAGGAAGAGCTCGAACGGGTAAACAGCGCCGCCGCTGGCGTGCCACTCATCCACCACGAGTTGCCCATCCACCCATACCCGCGCGCCGTCGTCGACACGCAAGGCATAGGAATAGGTGCCGGCCGACACTTGTACGCTACCAGTCCACCGCGCAGAGAAGCTGTCGACAGGAACGGCCTCGCCGGGTGAGCCTGTTCCCCAGTCGAAATCCACTGCGCCGTCGATCCGCGCCAAAGCTACAGGTTCGCTGAGGTCGGGGTTAGGATAGTAGGCTGCCGTCCACTGGGCAGGCAGCGGCGGCTCGGCGGACTGCGGGGTGGGCGTGTATGTTGGTGTCGGGGATGGTGTGAAGGTTGGCGTTGGCGTAGCAGTGGGTGTGGCAGTACCGGTGGGCGTCGGCGTGGGAGTCGGCGTGTCGGTCGGAGGTGCGATACCCTTCCAGCTCAGTTGGACCATGGCTCCACCGGTGTTTTCATAGTACTCGAGACGCAGTGGATGTTCTCCCTGAGAAACGCGAAGATCGACCGTGTAGGGCAGGAGCGTGCCGTCGTGCCATTCGTCCACTACGAGCTGCCCGTCGATCCAGAAGCGAAAGCCGTCGTCGGCCAGAAGCGTGAACCGGTAGAACCCTTCGACGAAAGTCTGCTTGCGCGTCCACCGGGCCGAGAATCGATCCACTGCAATCCGCGGATCTGGGGAGTCGACTCCCCAATTGAAATCGATCAGCACGTCGTTGCGGATCAAGACCGGGGTGCCAGCTACGTCTGCATTGGCAAAGTACTCCCCCAACCAATCGGTGATGACCAGATCTGACGTCGGGGTAGAACTGGGAGTCGGCGTATCTGTCGGCAGGGGCGGCTCTGTGGGCCCTGATGTCCGGCCTGGCGTCAGAGTAGGACGTGCCGTCGGGGGAGGTACCGTGCTGGTAGGTGTGGGGACGATCAGTGAGAACTGCGTGGTGGTCTCCAGTCCGGACCGGCTACCCTCAGCGAGCACATAGGCCCGATCCTGTCCGATCCACCGCAGCTCGTCCGGAAAGGTGAAGGCGGTCTGAAAGCTGCCCCGTTCATCAGCCACGGCGGCTGCATAAGCGTATCGGGAACCATCCCCTTCATCCGGGGAGCGGAGGAAGACAAAGACCGGCTCCTCGGGCCACCACCCTTGGCCGGAAACATGGACTAGAGTACCGACATACCCTGATTGAGGATTGATCGTGACCTGCACGGATCCCGTGGCAACGGTATTGGTGACCTGGACCCCGCCACTGATGCTGGTAGGCTGCGCGGCGCGCGTGAATCGGGGCGGCATCGTGGCCCGGGGCGAATCAGGGGTCAGGATGCCGATGACGACGACTCCGAGGACACAGAGCGCACTCACGCCCACCAGCACCAGCAGAGCCACAACAAAGCTCCCAACCCTGCTGGTTCCTGATTGCCGGCTCTGGCGCGCTCGCTGGTCCTCACTACGTCTATCCGAGGGGGACCAGCGCTCAGTCTGTGACGAGTCGCTGGACACAGTGCTTTCTCCTTCCCATGCGTCTTGATGTAGAGACGCATGAGAGGCAACTCGAGTTCCACTTTCTTCACCAGCACCAACCTAGACGCCTATAGTATACCTCTTTCGCTCGCTGTTCACAATTTTCAAAGTGTGCTATAATAGCGGACCAGCCAACGGGGACAACAGAACCCCGAGGGTAGTGAAGGAGGCGTCAATGGCAGCACAACGAACACCAACCTCAAACTGGTTCGGCCGGTTCGTTTGCTGCCATGTGAACCCCGGCCCGGCGTGAAGCAAACTACCGACCAAGCAAAAGCCCGCCACGGGTATCACATTCAAGGAGCGAAAGATGGCCGAACATGTGCGTATTGAGAATCTGGCCGATCATATCGGCACAGTGGTAACAATCAAGGGCTGGCTCTATGCCAAGACTGGCAAGGGCAAGCTGCAGTTCTTGCAGGTCCGCGACGGCACGGGGATAGTGCAGTGCGTCGTGTTCAAGAAGGAGGTCCCGCAGGAGGTCTTTGAGGCAGCGCGCATGCTGACCCAAGAGTCCTCCGTAATCGTCACGGGAGAGGTGCGCGCTGACCAACGCGCACCGGGCATACCGGGCGGCTTTGAGCTGGGCGTCACCGACCTGACCTCTGTCCAAACCGTTTCCGACGAGTACCCAATCACCCCCAAGGAGCATGGGGTCGATTTCCTGATGCAGCATCGTCATCTGTGGATCCGGTCGTCCCGGCAGTGGGCCGCCCTGCGTGTGCGGGCGACGATCATCAAGGCGATCCGTGACTGGCTGGATGATCACGGCTTCCTCTTGATGGACACGCCGATCCTGACCCCGGCAGCTTGCGAGGGCACCACGACTCTGTTCCAGACCGACTACCACGGCGTACCCGCCTACCTCAGTCAGAGCGGCCAGCTCTATAATGAGGCCACCATCGCGGCCTTTGGCCGCGTGTACTGCTTCGGGCCGACCTTCCGGGCCGAAAAG
>JBFFCR010000416.1:0-3698 GCA_041559855.1 Anaerolineae bacterium
ACCGCGGGCGGCTGGCCTTTACGACGGACGCGGTGATCCTATTGCGCTACGTCGAGATCGACAGTGTGATGCAGCGAGCGATCGCGGTGCTCAAGACCCGGGGCTCGGATCATGACAAGTCGATCCGGCGTTTCGAGATCGCGCGTGGCGGCCTGGTCGTGCGCGAGGCGTTCGAGGGCAGAGAGGGACTGCTCAGCGGCACCCCCCGCCGCTCTGCCTGACGGGTCAACGGCGGGAATTCGAGTTCCCGCACATGAAAGAAGAGCTCCACCTGCCTGGCGGGTGGAGCCTTTTCATACCGTCGGTGTCGCGTTCTGAAGATCTGTGGCTACGCTTCCAACACCTGGTCGATGGGGAATGCCTGCATCACGCGCGTAGTCTGGCGGAAGTGCATCTTTTTCCAAAAGGCGGCGTCGCCCGGCACGATGACAGAAATGCTGCTGGCGCCGCGCTTTTGGAACCGCCCCGCGAGCTCGAGGACCAGCGCACGCCCGATGCCGCGCCGCTGGAGATCGGGATGCACCGAGGCAAGGTAGATGATAGCCCTGGAGCCGTCATACGATCCTCGGATCATGCCCACCGGCTTGTTCTCTTCCTCAGCGACCAAGAATTCGGCAGCCACGCAGTCGCGGACGCGCAGCATGGCCTCTGGCCCGTCAATCTCCGGATGGCCGTATTGCTGATTTGCTTTGAGAATGGCAACCAGTGCGTCGACATCTTGTGGATCGAAATCTCGTATTCTCATCGCGTCATTCCTTTCGAACGCGACCAGCACGAATAGGAAATGCGAGACGCATGTGTCTCTCTATTCGGTTGGCGGCTTACGCCTCGTCCGGGGTCTCTTCTTCGTCGGCTTCCCGTTGGCCGACCTTGGCCAGCAGCTCCTCTTTGGTCTTGGTGGCGGTGGCCTTGCCCTCTTCGACGGCTACCTTGACCTTCTCCTGCAGGGCTTCGGCTCTCTCCTTGGCTTGGAGCTGGAGCTCCTCAGCGCGCTTGCGGGCCTCGCCGCTCATTTCATCAGCCCTCTGCCCGAGTTCCACACCCTTTTCGCGGATGAACACGCGTGTGTCCTCCCCGGACATCGGTGCCATAAGCAGCGCAGCGGCTGCCCCAACCAACGCGCCTACCATGAATCCTGCTACAAAATCGCCAGCGCAACTCTTTTCTGCCATTTGAATTCACTCCTTTCGGGTACTCTACATATAGCTATTGACGGAGCGCGGTGCCAGCCCGCGCTACTCCTGCCTGGGATCTGGCCGGGCTTTGGCGCCCTGCTTTCCCTTATGACCTGTCCGCGAAAGCGCGCGGATCGTCTGTCTGATGCCGGACGCGACGCTAGCCGCGTTGATGAGCGGCGTTACCACGGTGTCACTGACAAAGGTCGTGGTGCCGCGCACGGTATTGGCTGTCTCGGCGGCGGAGTCCAGGATGGGCTTGATCTCGTCGCGGAGAAGGGCGATCAGGCTCTGAAGCTGGAAGATCAGGATGATGAGAAAGATGCCGATGATCAGGGTGACGAGAGCCAGGGCGATGATCGCCATGTCGCGCAGGACAGAAGTCGTGTCGGGAGACTTGGCCATGCCATAGATCGAGGCCCCAACTGCGGCCAAGATGACCACGACAATCAGTGCGATGCCGATATTTCTACCTGTTTTACTGCCCTTCTCTGACTCCGAGCCAACGTCCTGCTCGTCAACTGCGATTGCTTCCTGAATCTCTTGCATTGTCGCTCGCTCCTGGCGCGGATCCGGCGCCTATGCTCGTGTCGTTGATTATAGCACAAGTTCACGGCACGGTCAAAAGGAATGGGGAGCTATGGGCTGGAATCCTTGCTGGACGGCGGTCTGAGGGGTGCCCGCAAAAGGCGTTGCCGCTGACAGGGGTATCAAAGGTGGTTCAACACGCCTGCATCGCATCGTGAGGTCCTGCTCATCTCGGCAGCCCCGAAGCCATTGCGACACGGCTCGCGTTCCAGGTTCCTTGGAGGCATTACCCGTGTCACTACTGACCCAAGGTAGATCGACACTGAGAAGCTGAGGCCGGCCTTGGGCTCTACCCCTTGCTAGAGGCTGCGGATGCTAATGGTGAACCTCGATCCCTGTTCTGTTCGCTCCGCCCGGACCTGTCCCTCGTGACCCTCGACTACCGCCTTGACGATGGCGAGTCCCAGGCCGCTGCCGGGATAGGGGGCCGCGTTGTGCCCGCGGTAAAAGCGCTCGTAGAGATGGGGCAGGTCCGCCTCGGGGAGGCCGATCCCGGTGTCCTCGACCCAGAGCAGGGCGGTTCCGCCCTCCTGGCGACAGCCCAGGCAAATACGGCCGCCTTCGGGCGTGAACTTGAGCGCATTGTCGAGCAGGTTCGTCAGCGCAGCCTTCAGTTGTGCTTCGTCCCCCTGTACCGACACCGGCGCCTCGGGCAGGGACCACTCGAATGCCACCCCAGCCTGCTCTGCCCGCGAGGCGTACAGCTCGCCCAGCTCGTTCAGCAGCGGCAGAAGCGACACCGGCACCAGCCTTGGCGCCTGGACCGGCGACTCCAGGCGCGACAGATCGAGCAGCCCCCCTGTGAGCGCTTCCAGACGCTCGACCTGTGCCTGAGCCTGAATCACGTATTCGCTGCCTTCCGGCCCCGTATCCTGATGGGCCAGTTCCAGGTTGGTACGCAATGCGGTAAGCGGCGTGTGGATCTCGTGGGCAGCGTCGGAGACAAAGCGCCGCAGGGTGGTCACGATCTCAGCGACTTGGCCGGCCATCTGGTTGAAGGAGCGGGCCAGGGTGCCCAGTTCGTCTTTGCGATCGACGTCGGCGCGGGCGGTCAGGTCGCCGTCAGCCATCGCGGCGGTCACCTGGGTGAGGGCCCCCAACGGGTGCGAGATCCTCCGGCTGATCGCCCAGCCAACCACGGCAGCCAGGGCGATAGCTACTGCGCCGGCGATGCCCAAACCCCAGGCCACGTCCTCCAGGATCTCACGGGCATAGGCGGGGCCCTGTGAAAGCTCGACATAACCCAATAGCTGATCCGCGCTGCCACGGACCGGCACCCGCGCCACCTGGCTGGATCGGGTCTCGCTCGTACCACTCTGCGCCCGTTCCGCGTCCTGTTGCAGGAGCCAGGGGACGATCCGCCGTCGCCCCTCCGGTAGAAGGACCCTCTCGCCAGAACCTTGTGGGATCCAGACAAGGGCGCCCTCAGCCGTGGGGAGGGTGGCGGTGGGCACCTCGCCTGCCTGAACCAGCGCCGTCACGCGGTCAAGTGCCTGAAGCGACTCGCCGACGCGCGCAGTAGCGATGGCGACCCTGACCTGCGGATCGGAGCTGGCTACCTGCTCCTCCGCGGCGTCGAACAGCTGCACATGGGTGTTTGACAGGAAGGCGAGACTGTCTAGCTGAGATTGGAGTAGATCGGGAGAGGCACCGTTCTCGAGCAATTGCGCCAGGCTAAAGCTGATAGCCTGAGCATTGCTCTGGACATACTCGCGCTCGACGCGGAGATAGTAGCCGCGCAGCGTCAGAAGCAACACACTGCCCAGGGCCAGCGTCGCGAGCAGTGCAATGGCCGCGTAACTCAGCGGGAGTCGCCAGCGGATCGAGTGGCGTGACACTATTCCCTCCTGTCGGATCCCTTCATCGTACAGATTACCAGGATCTCTGCACCTGTCAAGTGCTGGGACAGGCCGTGCAGGGCGCTACGCCCCCTGC
>JBFFCR010000417.1:0-3690 GCA_041559855.1 Anaerolineae bacterium
GCCGGGTCGGCTCGTACCTCTGCCTGGGCCGCCTGCAACGCCTCCGCCTTGCCCTTGCCCGCAAGCAGATGCTCGTAAAAGCGCGTCATCAGCACCCCTGTCGCTTCGTCGTCGACCGACCACAGGCTAGCCACCACCGTCGGCGCGCCGTAGAGGAAAGCGCGGGTCAGGCCCACCACCTCGTCCCCGGCGCTCAGTTCTCCTACCTGGGTCTGGCAGGCGCTGAGCACCACCAGGTCGGTCCGGTCCAGATCGAGCGCGTACACCTCGTGCACGTTGAGACGCCCGTCCTCCTCCCCTCCGGGCGCCAGCCACAGCCGGGAGAAAAGGGGGGCAACGGGGTCAAAGGTGCCATGGGCAGCCAGGTGTACGACCCCCGCGCTGCCTGCCCGAGCCCGCACCACTTCCTCGCTCGCTTCCACCCCCAGAAGGGGTTCGGAGCCCAAGAGCTCTCCAACCAACGCCGCCTCCTGGGCGGCATGTGCCAGTCGAGGCAAATCGGGATTGCCGGTCTGGGGGTCACCCAAGATCAGCGGGGCAGTCCTCTCTCGCCCTGCCTTGGCCTCAATGAAAGGCAGCGTGCCGGCGGAGGGCAAGTAAAAGAGCGCAAAGCGCTCGCCAAGGCTCTGCTCGCCATCACTCAGGGCGGCAAAGGGCACATAATGCAATGCCTGGTGAGGGACAATGCCCAGCTTTGGTGTGAACAGGTAAGATTCTAACGGAGCAATCAGCCACGCGTACAGATCGCCAAGGCTGCGCGGATTGGGATTGCGCAGATTGGCCAGGCCGAGGTTGCGAAAGCTCTCTACCGCCTCGTCGATCTCTGCCGCGCTGGCGGACAGTTCAACCACATGGTACTCGTCCTGGGTAAGCACAAAGGCCAGGGCATTCTCGTCGGTCAGGTAGTAGGTCACCAGTGTCGTCTGCCCGTCGAGGAGCGCTTGGATGCCGGCGACCGTCGTCTCGGGGATCGCGACCAGGCTGGCCAGCTCTGGATTGGATAGCTGGATCTGGTTCACGAGATCCTGGTACTCCTGCTGCTTGACTCCTAGCTGCTCGGCAACAGACTGAAGGATCTGCCGATTCTGCTGCTGCGGCGCCTTGGCCTTCTCTGCCAGCAGGTCACTCTCCAGTGCGGCCAGCTCACCGCGCAGGAGCTCCTCTTGCTGCAATAGCTCCGCATCTGCACCATGGCGCAGGTCCGGCCTGTTGTTGCCCATGGCATCGAGAAAGACACGGGCCCGGTTGCGTTCCGAGAGCGCGAATGCTTCCTCCGGACGGCCCAGCTCGGTCATGAGCCGCACGGCCCGGCGGTACACGTCCACGTCCAGGGCGGCAAGGGCTGATTGAAATGCCTCCACCTGCATTCCCGCGCGGATCTCTTCTCGGATAGCGATGGACTGCAGATAGAACTCGAGCGCCAAGGGCTTGTCCTCCAAGAGCTCGTGGACCTCGCCGATGTTCTTCAGCGTGATCGCCATGCTCGCGCGATCGCCGATCTCCTCCAAAATGGCCAGCGCCTGCTCATAGGCTTCCAGGGCCGCCTCGTACTCGTCCCGAATCCGGTAGGCATTCCCGATGTTGTTCAGCGCTCCCGCCTCTCCGCTTCGGTCGCCGATGTCGCGGCTGATCTGCAGCGCCTCCTCCAGGTGACTCAGTGCTCGTTCGTCATCGGAGAGGCGTATGTAGACTGTCCCCAGGTTGTTCAGCGTTGCGGCCTCGCCTTGCCTGTCTCCCATCTCGCGCACCAGTTCGAGCACCTGTTCATAGGTTGCCAGCGCCTGGTCGGTTTCGCCCATGTTCTGGTGGACCAAGCCGATGTTGCCCAGGGTGTTGACCTCGCCTGACCAGTCACTCCACACCCGAAACAGGGTCAAGGCCTCCTCAAAGTAGGACAGGGCCCGTTCATGGTCGCCCAGGTCCATGTAGACCATGCCGATGCTGCCCAGCATGTCGGCTTTTCGCACCTCGATGCCGCTGGGGTTCTCAATGGACAGCGACTGTTGAAAGTAGGTCAGAGCTTGCTCAAAGTCGCCCCGGCTTAGGTAGATCGAGCCGATGCTGCCGAGTGTGTACGCCTCTCCCTCGCCCTCCCCAAGCTCGCGGTCTATGGCAAGTGATTGCGCATAGAGGTCCAGAGCCTCATCGTAGTTGCTGATCGCGCCGTAGACCTTGGCCATTCCGTACAGCATCCGGGCTTCGCCCCACCGGTTCCCCACCTCGCGCGTGATGGCCAGAGCGCGTCGGAAGCTGTCCAGCGCACGATCATAGTCGCTGAGGGCGAGGTAGGTCTCCCCGAGCATCTGGTGCGTCGTGGCCTCGTTGTACGTGTTGCCGCTCTGCTGGTAGAGGTCGAGGGCAGCGTCCAACAGATCTAGCTCCCGGGCATAGCTCCCTTGCTGATGGAGGACCATGGCGTCGAGCAGCATCTCCTGCGCCTGCTCGTCCAATACCCAGGCCGGAGGCGGCGTCTCTGTGACGGCGGCCGATGGCGTTCCCGCGATCTCTTCCGGTTGGCCAGCCCCCGGCCTCTGGGGCAAGGCCTCCATATCTGGCACCGATGCCACCAGATTGTCAAAGTGGATCTCGGCCGATCCGTCGCCCCCCGATGCAGCAGCCAGCACAACCTCCCCGTGCTGGAAAAAGTCGTCCCAGGTCTCTGCCAGCAGCTCCCCGTTGGCATACAGCGCCAGATACGAGCCGGCGCAGACGACTCGCAAGTGGTTCGTCCCGTTCCCCTGGCGTACCGCTGCCGACTCTTGCCATTCCACCAGCCAGTCGAACTCTCCGCGATTGATCTTGACGATCCCGTACTCGCCGTCCCCGTGGACATAGAGATAGTATCCGCCGAGTCCCCCTGTCCGGCAGCCGACGCCATAGTAGGTCCAACTGCCAGGCGGCGCCGAAACCTGGGTAGCATCCACGTCGATCACGACGTCGGAGAGGTACTGGTTGGAGCCGCCCATCTCAACCCACCCTCTGCCCTCCGTCACGATGGCGTACGCACCGGCCTTGTACCCTATGCTGCCTGGTGCGTCCTCGCCCCCTTCTGCCTCAACCACGTCCCAGCCACTCGCCGGATCGCTGAAATCGTCTTCAAATATCACGTTGGATGAAGGCGTGGGCTCTGGTTCCTGGACCGCTCGAGCGGATGCAACCGGCCGGGCCAGCGCCACGAGTAGCAGCAGGGCGAGTACCGACAGATACCTGCCAGGGCCGGTGGTCATGGTTCCTTCTCCTGTGCTTCGCTTCGCTGGCTGGCGGCAGCCAGTGCCAAGGGTGGAGGGGTTTCGGACAAGATCGCTGTCCTGCCTTTCGATATTCTGAGCGCGCCTGTTCCTGGGTTCCAGCTCATTGCGACAGAAGCTGATCCACCTGCTCCAGGCCGTCCTGGTCTCCGATCTGCTTGTAAAGCAGTCGCGCGGCACTCAAGTGCGCCTCCGCCGTGGTCGCGTCGTCCTGCGCGCGGGCCACCAGCGCGAGTCCAACGCGAGCCGCGGCCTCGATGTCCTGCTGGCCGGTTCCCTGGGCCGCAGCAATTGCCTGGTCCAGCGCAGAACCGGCCTCCGAAGTCAGTCCGGCCTCCAGGTAGGTCTGACCCAGGGCCAGCCAGACCGATGTGGCTCTAGAGCTCGTGGCCAGGTCCTCGAGCAGTTCAGTGGCCTCGGCTCGCAACTCATGGCTGAGGTA
>JBFFCR010000418.1:0-3685 GCA_041559855.1 Anaerolineae bacterium
CCCCCGACCCAAACCATGTGTGTGAGAAAGGAGACCCGACTCCATGGCCAGAAAGGGTACAAAAGGACACAGGTCAGAGATCGCCAAGCGAGAGGAGCGGCTGGCCTACACCATGCTGCTGCCCGCCTTTCTGATCATCCTCATCATCGCCATCTATCCCCTCTACACCGTGTTTCGCGACAGCTTTACCAACAAGATCTTTGCCAGCGCCGAACCGGTGGAATTCGTCGGCCTGGACAACTACGTTGACCTGCTGAGCATCAACATCAAAGAGCTGCCACCCGTGATCGACCCGGCCACCGGCCAGCAGACTACCGACCCGGACACCGGCCAGCCGGTCTACGAGCGCCCCATCAACGTGCTGCCCCGCGAACCCCGCCGCTACCGCGAACTGGCCCAATTCAGCCTCTTTGGCAAGCAGTACGTCCTCGGCGCCACGCAACCCGATTTCATCAAGTCGATCAAAGATACCCTCCTCTTTACGGTATTCTCCGTTTTCCTGGAGACGCTCCTCGGCCTGGGCATCGCCCTAGTCGTGAACAGTGGCTTCAAAGGTCGGGGCTTGATGCGCGCTACGATGCTGGTTCCGTGGGCCATCATCACCGTCGTCTCGGCCAGGATCTGGCAGTGGATGCTGGGCCCGACCCGCACCGGCCTCTTTAACGTCATCCTGAGTGGGCTTGGCCTGACCGACGGCCAGACGGCATTCCTCCGCGAGGCCTCGCTGCAACTGCCAGCCATCATCGCCGTCGATGTGTGGAAAACGACGCCGTTTATGGCCTTGCTGCTTTTGGCCGGATTGCAGACCATTCCCTGGGATCTGTATGAAGCCGCCAACGTAGATGGGGCCAGCAAGCTGCGACAGTTCCGGAGCATTACTCTACCCCTACTGACACCAGCGCTGACGGTTGCCCTCATATTCCGCACCCTGGACGCGCTGCGCGTCTTTGACGTCTTCCAGGTGATGCTATCCCGGACGCGGTACTCGATGGCGAGCTTTGCCCAGGACCAGCTCATCCAGTACCAGGCCTCTGGCATGTCGTCAGCTGCGAGTGTCATCATCTTCGTGCTGATACTGATCTTTGCCATCGTCTATATCCGAGCATTGGGGGTGGAGACAGAATGAACAAGGGAATCAGATACATCATTGGCCGCGTCCTCTTCTGGATGCTGATTGCGTTCATTTTTGTGTACATGCTCTTTCCCTTCTACTGGGCGCTCAACTCGTCACTCAAGACCGAGGCGGAACTTCAGAAAACACCCGCCACCTTCTGGCCGGACAACCCGGTGTTGGCCAACTACCAGGCCATCTTTCAGAACGACAAGTTCACCCGCGGCTTGCTCAACAGCGCCATCGTCGCCAGTGCTACCACCGTGCTCTGCCTGGCAACTGGCTCTTTTGGCGCTTTTGCCCTGGGCAAGCTCCGCTTCCGGGGCAAGGCACCGTCGATGTACCTGATCCTGGCCATGACCATGTTTCCCCAGATCGCGGTCCTGTCCGGGCTGTATGCGGTCATCAACACGCTCAAGCTGAACCCGATCCCCAGCATGATCCTGTCCTACATGATCTTTACCATGCCGTTCACCGTCTGGGTGATGACCAGCTTTTTCAAGGGCCTGCCAGGCGAGATCATGCAATCGGCCCAGGTGGATGGGGCGACGCCTTTCCAGACCTTCTACATGATCCTGCTGCCATTGACCCTGCCGGCGCTGGTGACCACCGGCCTCCTGGCTTTCATCGCTGCCTGGAACGAGTACCTCTTTGCCCTGACCTTCACCACCATCGACCCCTCTGCCCGGACCGTGCCGGTAGCCATCGCCCTCTTTACTGGCACCATCGCCCGCCAGGAGCCATTCGGCGAGATTATGGCTGCTGCAGTCACTGTAACCGTCCCGCTGGTCATCCTCGTGTTGATCTTCCAGCAAAAGATTGTGGCTGGCCTGACGGCAGGTGCAGTGAAAGGTTAGAAAGGATAGGGAAAAGGGGTGGTGACGGCTGAAACTGGCCGAGCCACCCTTTTTTCGTGGGCAGGATGGCGAAGGAGCGGGTAAAGATCTACGCTCAGGGGCCTCTGGGCTGGGAGACTGAGCCTAGCGACTGCGCCCGAGCCATTGCTGCTGCGGCGCGTGATGCCCTCGCTCATGACGGGCATTGCCCTGGAGCTCCTGTTACGAGATCGCAAGCCGGCTGAGGCCCGGCAAGTGAGGAGTGATGAAACAGGTCACGTACGTACCGGTCAAGATCATCCATGCGTTCATGGTCGAGGTGTTCACCAGCCTTGGGGCACCTTTGGAGGACGCGCGCATCTGTGCTGAGGTGCTGATCGACTCCGATTCGAAGGGCATCGAGTCACACGGCGTGGGCCGGTTGAAGTATTACTATGACCGGATCAAGGCCGGTGTGCAGCGCACTCGGACCGAGATCGAGGTGGTGAAAGAGACCGAGACAACGGCGTTACTCGACGGGCATCACGGCATGGGGCACGTGATCGCCTACCGGGCGATGCGCCTGGCGATAGAAAAGGCCAGGCAGTATGGATTGGGAGCGGTAGCGGTGCGTAACAGCACCCATTTCGGCATTTGCGGGTTTTATCCATCGATGGCTGCCGAGGAGGGTATGATGGGTCTCGCAGTGACCAACGCTCGGCCCGCCACATTGCCCACATTCGGCACGGAGCCGATGTTGGGCACGAATCCGATCGCGTTTGCCGCGCCGTCGGACCTGGGTCATCCCTTCTGGTTCGATGCAGCGACGTCGATCACACAGAGGGGCAAGATCGAGGTCGCAGCCCGTGCTGAGAAACCGCTGCCCGAGGGCTTGGTGGTGAACGAGCAAGGTGAGCCACTGACCGATGCAGGGCAGATCTTGGATGCGCTGGACGAGGGCAGAGGAGGGCTGCTGCCGCTGGGCGGCGCGGGAGAGGAGCTGGGTGGTCACAAGGGCTATGATCTGGGGACGGTTGTCGAGATCCTGTCTGCCTCGCTGAGCGGCGGCGCCTTTATGAAGGACCTGTTGGGTCTAGCGCCCGACGGATCGCGGCGACCCTACATGCTGGGTCATTTCTTCCTGGCGATTGACATCGAACACTTCCTGCCACTGGAGGTCTCGCGTCAGATCACGGGCGAGATAATGCGCACATTGCAGGCGTCGCGCAAGGCACCCGGGCAGGACCGGATCTATGTCGCCGGCGAGAAGGAGTGGGACATGGAGCAGACCGTCCGCGAGCGTGGCGTGCCGGTAAACGCCAATCTGCGGAAAGACCTGGGGAGCATGCGCGACGAGCTTGGGATCGAAGGATACGAGCCGTTCTTCTAGAACTACCCCAGGGAGCAGGGCAACAGGTGAGGTAACCTATGGAAGGACAGGGCGAGAGAGGCTGGCGCAGCAAGCTGGCAGCACTGGCGCGGCAAGGTGCACGGGAAGTCCTGACCACAATACTGCCGGCGTTGCTACTTGCATTGCTGGTGAACCTCTATGTGGGCGAGGCTGTGGCGATCGAGGACGGGCCGAGCATGCAGCCGAACCTGTATCGCGGCGACCGGATGATCACGGAGAAGGTATCCTATCGATTTCATGCACCACGTCGCGGGGATGTGGTGGTCGTTGACCGTCCGGGGAATGAGGTAAACCTGGTGAAGCGCGTGGTCGCCCTGGAGGGAGAGACCGTTGAAGTGCGCGGCGGGC
>JBFFCR010000419.1:0-3683 GCA_041559855.1 Anaerolineae bacterium
AGACAGTACCCCCGGTTCTACTCTGCGATCTAGGGTATTCCTGTACCTCGCTACCTTACGTCACTCTATGGGGCCGGAATCTCCAGGATGATGGCTGTGCCATAGTCCGGCGCCGAATGAACATCCAGCGTCCCGCCGATCATGGCCGCGCGCTCCCGCATGCCGGCTAGACCAAAGTGCCCATCTGCCACGAAGGACCGCGGGTCCCTGCCCTGGGGAATTCCCCGCCCGTCGTCGGTGATGGTCATGCGCAGCCTGTCAGGGTACTGGGTGAGACGCACGGCGATCTCTGATGCGTCGGCATGCTGGATCGCGTTGTGTGTAGCTTCCTGGGCGATGCGATATACAGCCAGCGCCGCCTCTTCGGATAGGACCAGATCCCCAATGCTGCTCTCAAGATGGATGGACACCGGGGATTGGGCATCCAGGCGCTCGACCAGCACCCTGAGCGCCAACACCAAGCTGTTCGACAGGATCGGTGGGCGCAGGTCTTGGCAGATGGCCCGCAGGGCCTGGATCGACGCATCTGATTCGGAAATCAATGGGGCGAATCGAGTTGGGTCCTTGCTCTGCACCTCTAAGGCCTTTAGATCGCGGGCAACCGCACAGAGGTCTTGGAGTACCCCGTCGTGCAGCTCGCGTGACAATCGCTCGCGTTCAGTCTCGCGAGCGGTGACGGCCTGTCGATACAGAGCCTGCATCTCGTTGGCCACAAGCTGCTCTCGCTCGGCGTAGCGAATCGTCTCCAGCACCACGGCTGCCTGCCGCGCCATCGTTGTCAGCCAGCGCAGATCCTTGGCGGCATAGGCATGGTTCTTTGTTCGCTCGCCCAGCAGCCACAGGCCGTAGAGGTCGTTCCCCCGCATGAGTGGCACCCAGACCGCCGTCCAGCCCAGATCGATGCGACCCTGGGCAATCAGCGTCTGCAGCCGCCCACCTACCCGCATTGCTTCGCCGCTCGAGGCGACCCGGCGCACCGCGGCGTGAAGGACGGGCAGCCGGAGGTTGCTCCCCTGGTCGGTTGGCTGGGAGGAACTCCCCACCTCCACCAGTTCATGGTCCTCGGCTAGCAACACCGTGGACCGCGACACCTCCAGCGACCCGGATACCTGCTCGCTCAACAATCGCGCGAGCGCCTCGCGATCCAGCAGGGCGGCCATTCGCCGGCCGTATCGCACCAGCAGCTCCTCATGGGCAATGGGCAGGCCATAGCGCCAGCGGTGATACCAGCGCCTGGCCAGCAGGATGAGCCACGTGCCAAGCAGGGTGCTCAGGATCCCGAGCAGTATCCACAGCATTGGTCCAGCCACGACCTGCCTCCTGGACCAGGCCTGCTGCTGCAGGCCCTCTAAATGAGGTCTCTCTTCTCGGCGATCGCCAGCGCCTCATACCGGCTATGAACGCCCAGCTTGTGATAGATGGCGCTAAAGTGGTTGCGCACTGTTCCTGGCGAAAGATGAAGCGCCTGCGCGATCTGTGGGTTGGGCAGGCCTCGCTTTGCCAACCGCAGGACGTCGCGCTCGCGATCGGTGAGTAACTCCCGGTCGCTGGCCTGCTGGGTAGCTTGGGCCAGCGCTTCGTAGGCCTGAGGGCTTAGGTACAGTCGCCCTTCAGCCAAGTCGCGGATAATGTGCTCGATGCGGGAGACATAGTCGTCGTCCTTGAGGATATAACCGCAGACGCCGGCCTCCAGCATATCGCGGACGTAGGCAGGCTCCAGGTGGGCACTGAGCAGGCAGATCCGTAGATCTGGAAAGCCGGCCCGTAGCTGGCGGACGGCGCTCAGGGCGTCGAATTCGGACTCGAGGAGTAAATCCAGAAAGAGGACGTGGGGGCGTTCGCGCTGTACCAGGGCCAACACGTCCCTGCCCTGGCGCGCCTCAGCGACCAGCCGGATGTCGGGTGTCTTTTCCAGCAGTGTGCGCAGGGCAATGGCTACGTGGGGATGATCGTCGACGACGGCAACGCGGATCATGATCCGTTTCCCTTTCTCACTCCTTTCAAGATTGTACCCTGCAACGACGCAAAAGTCAACCATACCAAAGCCGTCCCAAGAGGCCCAGATACACTTTTCGTCCCAGTCGTGACAGTTGTCATGCCCGGCGATGACAGCTGCCTATTGTATTGGCATCGTCTCTGTGGTATGCTGGGATTGGAGGTGCCAAAATGAACCCGCTGTCTACCTGGACATTCTATCGCCGTCATAAAGGTCATGCGACCCTGTTGCTGAGCCTGAGCGTTATCGTCACCATGGGGCTCTATGCTCTGGTGGCGCTGGTGTGGGGTGTGATGGTTGAGCCCGCGCGTATGGCTTACGCGGCCTATTCAGAGTTCAGCATGGTGACACCGAGGTCCTCTAAGGATGCTCCAGACCCGGCCATGCTGACCCGGCTTGAGTCCAATCCCGATATAGAGAAGATCATTCCTTCCACCTTTATCAGAATCGAGCTACCGAGTCTGGTGCCTGGTCAGGGGTTTCAATTCGATCTACTGGGTCTGATGGAAGAGGACACGGCCTACCTCTTGGAGAGATTCGCCGCCACAGTGCAGGATGGGCGCTTGCCACAACCGGGCGCGGCGGAGATCGTGCTTTCGGAGGGCGTCGCAAACATGCTGCACGTCAAGGTGGGGGATAACTATGCTGCCACCACCTCCGAGTTCTACGCTGGCATGGACGCCATCCCGGAGCCAGTCACCCTTGAGGTGGTGGGCATCCTGGATAGCGACATAGAAGTGGGCATTGTGTCCCTCGAGTTCCTCAACCAGCATGAGCAGTTCCGTCATTTTCCGGCCCGGTTCCTCGTGACGGCCCGGGAGAACCGCAAAGCTGCTGTGGATGACTTTCTGCGGAGCGAAATCCTCAGTCTCGAAACCGGTGTGATGACGCATCAAATGCTGAGCGAGCGAATACAAAATGAAGCCCTGCCGGGTCTCGCGATGTTGCTGCCGGTCATACTCATTGTCGCGACTGCCTTCTCTCTGGTGATCGTCGTCGTCAACCAGATAGCTAACACCCGGCGCATGCCAGAGTTCGGTATCCTGCACGCTACGGGTCACGGCAAGAGGTGGTTGACGCGCCGGCTGACCATGGAGTCTACCTTGCTGGCCCTAGTCGGCTGGGCGATTGGGATTGGTCTGTCATACTTGGGCCTGCACCTGCTCAAGATGACCTATTTCGCGGCCCGGGGACACTACCTCAACTACGTCGATTGGCTGCCGATCGTGTTCTCTCTTCCAGTTCCTGCAGCCGTGGCCTGTTTCACCTTCCGCGCCGCAGGACGGACGCTGACGCGCCTGGATGCTGTGGCGATCGTCGAGCGGCGTGAACTGAGCGCCGAAACTTGGACCCGGACCGCTTCGGCGAGCTCACGTGTGACCTCCAAGAGCTCACCCAGGCCGTTAGCACCCGCGACCTTTTACCGGCGGCATCGTCGCCGGGCCATGCTGCTGATCAGCGGTATGGGGCTCATGATCATGGCCGTCGTCCTGTTCATCTTTGCCCTTGCGCTGGATGCTGACGCCCAAGTACCGTTTCTGGGCTGTCTGAGCCGGGTGAGTATCGTTAGCGAGCCGATGTACCTCCAGAGCCTAGACGCGGATGTTGTGGCCCGGATCGAGGCTCATCCGGCGGTCGAGCGGGTGATCCCGATGGCGCCCCGGTATAGCATGTTGAAGGTTACCAT
>JBFFCR010000420.1:0-3682 GCA_041559855.1 Anaerolineae bacterium
AAGCTGAGATGCGTCGGGGGACCATGTAGGTGACGAGTCCTCAACGTGCGTGGTCACCTCGCCTGCAGTATTGCTGGCAAGGTTCAGCACGCTCAGGCCCAGGTGCTCGGGATCCGTATTGTGAAAGGCGAGAAACCTGCCTCCGGGAGAGAAGGCCGGCTGGCTTGCATTTGCTCTCAACAACCTGGCATCCTCCTGCTCCAGGTCGATGACATAGATGTCATATCTCTCGCGTACGGCGTCATAGCTGGTGAAGGCTATGCGTCCCTCGCCTGGCTCCAGGGAGGGCGCGGTTGGTTCTGGTGTGGGCTCGGCCGTGCTGGCCGTCCCGGTTGCGGGAGTGGCAGTCGCTCGCGATGTAGGCGTTGGCGTCGGTGCCTCAGCCGTCGCCTGGCACCGGATCCTGGCATCGTCCCGCAGGTCCACAATCGTCTCCAGGGGCAGGATCTCGACTGCAGCTGCGTAATCATCGCCCGCCTGGCACCACCTGCCATTCCCCGCCATGGACTCGGCGCGAGAGACGTATGCGTCGCGGAGGCGCGCGGCCACGTCCTTGTAGTCAGGCGCAAGAGCATAGAGCCCCTTCAGCGCCTGGATGGTCGCAGACCAATCGGTCTCCCAGTACTTGAGCGCTGCAGCATACAGATCCACCAGGTTGAGCTGATCCTGAGCATTCTTGTCGCCGGGCTTGATGGCGAGGACGGCCTCAAAGTGGCTGATGGCATCGTCGAGTCGATTCTGTACTACAGCGTTCAGCCCCAGCTGATAGTGGGCGTTCGACAGCATCGTCTCCACGTTCTCGCGCTGATAGTCCGGATCGAGGCTCTCCAGTTCGTCGAGAAGTGCCACGGTCTCGGCCAGGTTGCCCAGTTGGTAAAAGTCCACTGCCTGGGCATAGAGCAGCCTCGCTGCGCCCTGACGGGCTTCGGAGGTCGGTGTGCCCTGGGCCTCGACAATCTCCATGGCTTCCTGCAGCCGGTCCGCAGCTTCGACCAGGCTGGAGTCGTAGCGCAGGGCCAGCTCGAACTCGGCGATGGCCAGTTCGTATTGTTCAGCTTCTAGCTGTACGAGACCTTTTTCATAGTGTTCCCGTGCGAATTGCTGATTTTCTAGCGCGCGATCCCGCAGCCCATCGTAGATGCCCTTACCTCCCAGCAGCAGCACGTACACAACCAGCGCGACGACGACAAGCGCCGCGATTAGCGTCCACAGCCAGATGCGTGGCCGGTGCCTCTGTTCAGCCTCGATTTGCCTGTCGAGCTCTTCGAGTGCGGGCAGCTGGGCTGGAACCGGGAACTCCTCTGTGTTGGTTGCTTTTCGTTTTCTAAACATGCTGCTTTACCCGAGATCCAGTTCTGCACGGCATCCCGTGAGCACGCCGCCCTCTGGTGTTTCCAGGTGCAACGTGAGCTGGCCGGAGCTGCCGGCGGCAAGATCGACCGTGCCAAGGAACGGTTGCCCGGGAACGAGGGATACGGACTGACGCCAGATTTCCTGACCATTTAGCTGAAGCACCACGTCACCCGACCAACTGCGGGGCACTGCCACCGCTGCGTGGGCCTGACCACCGGCAACTGACAGGTTCAGGGCAGCGGTCTCGCTGGCGCAGCGCAGGCCCCCCAGCCCGGCGACTGGATACCAGGTTTCGCTCCACTGAAGGGTGCCACCGGCGGGCAGTGTCACGCTGCGGTCAAAAGTCGGGGCTGGTCCGCTGTGAAGCTCTATGTAACTGGATCCGTCGTCGGTCCAATTGGTCCAGGGGATGGGGTCTTGCCAGCCAAAGGCAAAGACCTTGGAGCCAGGCACCGTATCGGCCGGGGAGATGCGCACGATTCCTTCGTCGTAGCCCTCGTCATATGCGGCGACAAAGCCACCGGCGGCAGGGTCCTCGAAAAAGCCTAGCCAGCGATTCCAGTTGCCCAGGCGGCTGAGATCTGTGCCATTGACGACCGGCCACGACATACGCTGATTATAGTCCGGCAGGAACTCGTCGCCCCGGCTGTGGACGGTGACGCTGCTGACAGAATCTGGCAGCACGATGCGCAGGTCCGCGGATGGCTTGTTCTGCCCACCCGGGGCCAGCATTGCGTTTGTCCAGTACTTGACCTCCACAGGCGCACCGGTGGGGTTGATCAGGCGGGTGCGGACGGTGAACGCCGCCGCGCCTGCCTCCAATCGCACGGCGATCTCGGCCTGGACGCGATCGCCAGCGCTGCTATCACGAAGGGTCACAGTCGCGCTCTGCCTGTCGCTGGTGGCGGACAGCTTCCAGGGCGTATCCCACTCGTAGCCGTGTTCCTCCACCGGCAGACACCACTCAAAGCCGCCAGCGGCGAGCCACCACCCCTGTTCAGGCGGACCCCACGGGCTGGGCTTGAGCACTGGGTTGCGATAGGTCACCAGGTGTCCCGTCGGTTTGTACAGGACCTTGTAGAGGCGACCGCCCAGGTCGGGCAGAAAGGTCAGGCGGAGATACTCGTTTTCCACGATGAAGGTGTCGTACACGACGTCGGTGGGCACCGGGCTGGAAGCATTGTAGGCCGCGCGGTCGAGCACCGCATAGGGCATGTTGAAGGTCTCATTCCATGCCTCGGAGGTAAAGCTGGCATAGGGGTAGGTTGGGATCGTAACCTGGCCTTCCCGCATCGTGACTGCGGCAGGCGGAGATGGCGGCTGCGTGGCTGTGGGAACGCTGGTCGCGGGCTTTGGAGTGGCCGAAGCCTCCTCCGCTGGCGGCGTGCAGGTGGGCGGCAAGGTGGGAATTGGCAGCATCTGGGAGAAGGTGTTGTTGTCCTCGCGGGTCTCCTCGATCTGGCCGTTGGCATCCACCAGTACGACATTCTCCCCACTGGGAGAATACCCGGAAAACCAGATTGTGACGGTTTGCCCGGCCTCCAGCCCGCCGGTTACCATCTGCTGGATGCCGTTTGCCTCCACGACAAAGGGATCGGCATCTGCGCTGCCCTGATTCTCGATCCAAACCCGGACGCCGAGGTTCGTGGACGCATACTCGCACGATCCACCAGTCTCTAGCTCAATCTGGGCGTGGACGATCACCAGGTCGGGGAGGAACTGCTCTGAGCCCGATCCGCCAGGTGGGATCAGGGTGACGGTGGGAACAGACGGCGTAGAGAGCGGGACAAGCTCGCCCCCGACGCGGGACTCGTCGTTAGCGGCAAGGCTGACCGTCTCAACCAGCGGCTCGAAACCCTCTCGCTCGACGCGGATCGTGTGCTGGCCGGGGCCCAGCGCCAGTGTCGCGGGGGTGCTGCCGCTGCGCATGCCATCCACATAGATCTGGGACCCATGCGGCGTGACCTCTATGCTCAGGTAGGCGGTGGCTGCCTCCGGCGACGAGGTCGCGTTGTCGGGCTTGACTGAACTGCAGCCCCCGAGGAATGGGAGCAGCACGACAAATAAAAGGGTGACCAGGAACCGCAGAACGGCTCCCAGCCACGCACCTGGGCCTGAACGGCCCTCCATCCCAGCGCTGTTCATAGGGACATTATACCACGTCGAGGAGGGAACGCAAACGAACGGTATCCTCCCGTTTGGCCGCCGGCTCCTATGATATGAAAGGGGTCCCGCGAATGTATTCCTCGAGCTGGTTGATGATGAACTTTTGCTGCTCGATGGTGGCCTTGACGACATCTCCGATGGAGACGATGCCGGTCAAATGATC
>JBFFCR010000421.1:0-3664 GCA_041559855.1 Anaerolineae bacterium
CGATGGCGTGCCGCTTACACTCGTGACGCTCGTTCTGGCAACTTTGTGGTTGCTGGTGCGCTACTAAGGAGAAACGCGATGGGCAGAATCCTATGCGCCACCCGAGGGGGCGAGGCAAGTCATCACACCCAGGACGCTGCCATTGCCCTGGCAAAGGAACAGGGCGATGAGCTGATCTTTCTATACGTGGCCGATTCCAGTTTCCTGAATCAGACCGCTGCACCCCTCGTGGTGAACATCGAGACTCGGCTCGTCAAGATGGGCGAGTTCCTGCTGCTGATGGCCCAGGAGCGAGCAAAGGCACAGGGTGTCTCGGCCCAAGCCATTGTACGAGAGGGCAAACTCCGCGCAGAGCTGGTCGGAGTCGCAAGAGAGCTGGAGGTAGATCTTATCGTGCTGGGACATCCGGTTGACCGGCACGAGCAGGCAGTCTTTGACGAAACGGCGTTGCAGGCCTTTGCCACGAGCTTGCAGACGATCACGGGAGTCGAGGTGCGCGTTCTGTAGCAGTTCAAATACGCACCGGCGGAGGTGTTGATGCTCAACCAGATAGCAGCCCTGATAAGGAAACGCGGGGCCGCGCTTCTGATCATCCTGGTGCTTGCACCGGCGTTGGGTCTTGTCTCGCCGCAAACGCCGGTTCTCGCACAAGAGGAAGGAACCACAGCCAGCTCCAGCGCGGAGAGCATGGGGCTATCGGGGCGATTGGTCGATCCCCTCGGAGAGCCAGTCCACGACGCTGACGTGCTGGTGCTGGCCGACGGCAGCGACGAGCCTGTTGCTCACGGTGCAAGCCAGCTCAATGGGAGTTTTGTGATCGACTTGCCTCGCGGGCAGTATACAGCCGCGGCGATCAAGGTCGAACGGCCGCACTTCTATTCCGTAGATAGGGAGCTCGACGCGACAGAACTGGCGCAATTGCTCGAGTACGGCTCAGTTCGACTGCCAGATATGACCTTGGAGAGGCGCATCACGGCAGGTTTTTGGGTGGCAACTCTGTCCTTCGTGTTTGTCCTAGTTCTGATCGCCCTTGAAAAGCTGCACAAGACCACGGCAGCGTTGCTGGGCGCGGCCATTGTACTGGGCGTAAGCTTTGTGGGTGGCGCCCTGGACCCCAACCTATTCATCTTTGACTTTGAGATAGCTCTGAGCTATGTCGATTTTGACGTCATTTTCCTGGTGATGGGAATGATGATCGTCATTGCCGTTATCGAAGAGACAGGCATCTTCCAGTGGATGGCCTACCAGGCCTATCGTCTGTCTCGCGGAAAGCTGTGGCTGCTGGTCACGATCCTGATCATCATCACGTCAGTGGCCTCGGCGCTGCTGGACAATGTAACCACTATGCTGCTCATGGCCCCCATCACCATCCAGATCGCCCTCACATTAGGGATGAGTCCCCTAGCCCTGCTCATGCCCGAGGTACTTGCCTCCAACGTTGGTGGGATCAGCACGCTTATCGGCACGCCGACCAACATCCTGATCGGCTCGTACGCAGGATTGGGCTTTAACGATTTTCTGGTCAACTTGACACCCGGCGTCTTGATGGCCCTGGTAGCCCTCACGATCTTTATCGTGCTGCGCTACCGCAAAGCGTACGCGGCAGCGGGAGAACATCTCTCAGAAGCCATGAGGGAGCGACTCAAAGAGAGCGGGAAGATAACCGAGCCAGAGAAACTGCGCAAGGCGGGGGTGATCTTTTTCATCATGCTCGTGCTCTTTGTCATTGGTGACAGCATTCACCTTGTGCCTGCGGTGACCGCTCTCCTGGGCGCAGTAGGTATGCTGCTCTGGGTGGCCTCTGACATCGAGGAGATGATGCAGGTGGTTGACTGGACTACCCTCATGTTCTTCATTGCCCTGTTCATTGCAGTCGGAGCGCTGCAAGAGGTTGGACTGATCAGCTACATCGCCATGGGGATCGGCAAGTTGGTAGGCGGCAACCTGCTGGCAGCCACACTGATCCTGGTATGGTCCGCCGCCCTACTTTCGGGCCTGATCGACAATATCCCCTTTGCCGCAACCATGCTGCCGGTGGTTGGTTACCTGTCGGGGACGATACCGGGGGCTGATTCAGGTGTGCTGTGGTTCGCCCTGTCAGTCGGTGCAGCAATGGGTGGCAATAGCACCCTGATCGGCTCCTCGCCGAACCTGGTGACAGCCGGAATTGCGGAACGGGCCGGGTATCGCATGACCTACCTGGAGTTCCTGAAAGTCGGTCTACCGTCGACGATCATAACCGTGATTGTTGGCATGGTCTGGTTGCTGATCCGCTTCTTCTAGAAGACATGCCCGAGATTCGCGGGCCGGTGAGCCTTTCAAGGAGAGTGTAATGGAAAAGATCCTATGCGCCACCCGAGGGGGTGAGGCAAGCCAAAGGACGCAAGACGCAGTCATTGAAATGGCAAAGACGGAGGGGGCGACGATCGTCTTTCTCTATGTCGTCGATGTGGAGTTTCTGAAGGTCACCGCACGGGGAGTCCGTCCCGACGTGGTGGCAGCAGAACTGGAACACATGGGCGAGTTCCTTCTGGCCATAGCGTGCGAGCGCGCCGCCGCCCAAGGCGTCGTTGCCGAACCCTGCCTGCGTCATGGACCGCTGGTCCAGGCACTAGAGTCTGCCGCTCGCGAAGAGGGCGTCGACGCGATTGCCTTCGGGCGGCCGGCAGGGCCGGATAGTTCCTTCTCATTGGCTGATCTGGAGGTCCTCACTGCCAAACTGGAAAAGGACACCGGCATCAGGACCTACATTCTCTGATCAGACATGTCACCCGATCAGGCAAGCCCTGACTATCACATCATCGCCGCCGTTGGAGCGGAGGAGCAGATGGCCCCTCTGCTTGAGTTGGGCTGCGCCCTGGCTGCGGCGCGACAAGGGGGCCGCCTTACGATTCTCAGCGTCACTGCCTCTGGACGCCGGCCAGAGTGGCTCACACTGCCGGACACCTGTAGTGTACCGGTTGCCGTTGCCGTTAGAGAGGGAGGCGACGCCGGCGGCGAGATACTAAACGCAGCACACGACGACCCCGCCGACTTGATATTGCTCGGATGGCGGGGCGATAGGGGGCGCGGGCGATACTTGCTGGGTCGCACGCTCGACCCGGTTGTGCAGTACGCACCCTGCGACGTGGCTGTCCTGCGGGCAGAAGGCAGAAAGCAATCTCTGGCCGAGGCGTCAGAAGCCATCGAAAAGGTGCTCATCCCAACGCATGGCGGCCCCAATGCGGCGCTGGCAACGGATCTGGCCCTGGCCCTTTCTCCCAAGGTCCAGGTCACGGCCCTGTATGTGGCGCGTGAGGCCCAGGGAAAGGTAGCCATATCGCTGGCCGAGCAGCAACTGGGCGAGATCCTGGCACCCTGGGCCGACGAGCCGCGTGTGCAGGGCAAGATCATCCAGTCCTCGTCGCCAGTGAGGGGCATCTTACAGGAAGCATCCCAGGGCTATGACCTGGTCATGGTAGGTGCCAGCCACGAAAGCTATCTGGATCGGATGTTGTTCGGCAACATCCCCCAGACAGTGGCCGCCAGCAGTCCAGCGCCGTCGATCGTCGTCAAGCATCAAACTCGCCGGATGCGCATGGGCACGTGGTTGCGACGTGCCGGCTGGCGGCTCTTTGACATGCTCCCGACGCTGGACTTGCACCAGCAGACGCAGGTCTACAAG
>JBFFCR010000422.1:0-3659 GCA_041559855.1 Anaerolineae bacterium
AACATGAGGGTACCTGTAAGCTGGTTGAGAGACTATGTGGACATAACTGAAGACCTTGTCGATTTGGCAGAGCGCTTGACGCTAGCTGGACTCGAACTTGGCGCCGTGGAGCACATCGGCGATTGGTGGGACAAGGAGGCGATCGTCGTAGGCGAGGTCGTCGAGGTTCGCCCCCACCCTGATGCGGATCGCTTGGTGCTGGCAGATGTCGCCTATGGAGGCGCCAAACTAGAGCAGTGCGTAACGGGGGCGCCGAATCTGTTTCCCTACAAGGGAGCTGGCCCGGTAAGTCTAAAGGTGGCGTTTGCCATGGAGGGTGCTGAGCTGTACGACGGCCACAAGGAGGGCTTTGTCAAAACTCGGCTCAAGCGCACAAAGATCCGCGGAATCCCGTCGCGGGCAATGGTCTGCTCGGAGAAGGAGTTGGGGATCTCGGAAGAGCACGAAGGAATCATGTTTCTGCCGGAGGACGCACCTGTCGGTATGGCGTTGGCTGACTATCTGGGTGATACCGTACTCGATCTGGACCTGACACCCAATTTGGCGCGTTGCTTTAGTATGCTTGGTGTGGCTCGGGAAGTGGCTGCGCTGACCGGGGCGACACTACGGTACCCAAGCACGCAGTGGGAAACTAGTGGTACACCTGCCCTAGATCTGGCCCGTGTCGAGATCAAGGATCCGGACTTGTGTGGTCGCTACATTGCCACCATCATCCGTGAGGTAGACATCGGGCGGTCCCCGCACTGGATGCAAGACCGGGTGGCAAAGGCCGGAATGCGGCCCATCAGCAATGTCGTCGACGTCACCAACTTTGTCATGCTAGAGTGGGGCCAGCCGCTCCATGCCTTTGACTATGACAAGCTGGTGGTGAGGGCGAACGGCGGTGTGCCTACTATTATAGTGCGGCGTGCGGAGCCTGGTGAGATGATGAGGACTCTGGATGGTGTGGAGCGGAGCTTTGATGAAGATGCTCTTCTCATCTGTGACACGGCCGGGCCGATCGCGGTTGCCGGCGTAATGGGTGGGTACGATACCGAGATCGATGAGAGCACACGAAGTATCCTGTTAGAATCGGCCAACTTTGACCTAGTTTCGGTCCGGCGGACGACCCAAGCCCTGAAGCTGCCCAGTGAGGCAAGCGCGCGATTCGGCCGGGGCATCCATCCCGAGCTGGCGGCGCCTGCTGCGCGCCGGGCAAGCGAGTTGATGCGTGTGTTGGCGGGAGGCAAGATCGCACCAGGCATGGTAGATGAGTACCCGGTGAAGATCGACCCGGTAGTGATTGACCTGTCCACAAGCGAGATCGAGCGCAGGTTGGGGATAGAGTTCGATCTAGAGTCGGTCGTAGGTATCCTGGAGTCGCTCGAGTTCACATGCGAGCCGATCTCACAGGGGGCGGTGCGCGTGGGGGTGCCCGATCACCGGCTGGACTGTCAGTACCCAGCGGATCTGATCGAAGAGGTGGCTCGCGTGTATGGCTATGACCGTATCCCGTTGACCGAGATGGCCGATCGCTTGCCACCACAGCGCAGCAATCGGGATCTGGAACTGGAGGAAAAGGTCCGTGACATTCTGTCTGGATGTGGCCTGCAGGAGGTCGTTACGTACTCTCTGACAAGTCTGGAACGGGAGGCAGCCTTGGATCCAGCCCTGACTACGGCGGTGATACCGAAAGACTCCTATGTGATCCTGTCGAATCCGATCAGCCAGGAGCGATCAGTGATGCGGCACAGTCTGCTGGCGACAGGATTGGCGACCGCCGCAGCCAATCTGCGTTTCCGCGATCGTGTGGAGATCTTTGAAGTGGGGAGGGTCTTTTTGCAGGAGGCCGGCCAAGAGCTGCCTGCTGAGCCGAGGCGCCTTTCGATCGTGGTGGTGGGGCCGCGCAGCGAGCGCCACTGGCTTGCCTTTGACGGGCCCGATCTGGACTTTTTCGATCTGAAGGGCGTGGTGGAGACTATGTTGAAGCGCCTGCATGTTGAAGGTGCTGTCTTTGAGCCCGGGCAGCACCCGACATTTCAACAGGGTCGCACAGCTCAGGTGTTGCTGCAAGACCCGAAGGGAGGATCAGGCCAGGTCATTCCGATCGGGTTCCTTGGCGAGATCGATCCGCTGGTACGCGACGCTTTCGGATTGCCTGATCTTCGCGTTGCGGCGGCTGAGCTGGATCTGGATTCGCTGCTGGCCTGCGTGCCAGAGACCTGGTTTGTGGAACCAATATCGCCCTATCCTTCAGTCTTGCAGGATCTGGCTGTAGTCGTCGATGAGGAGGTGCCAGCGGCTGCAGTTGAGAGCCTAATCGTCGACTCGGGAGGGTTCCTGCTGAAGGACACACGTCTGTTCGATGTCTACCGAGGGGAGCCGGTGCCTGAAGGCAAGAAGAGCTTGGCCTACGCGCTCAGTTTCCAGGCTCCTGACAAGACTCTCAGCGACGCCATCGTCACCAAGCAGGTACGGCGCATTGTCGCGGTACTGAAGAAGGAACTTGGCGCAGAGCTTCGCAGCTAAGGACGTCGCGTCGTGCGGGCACGCAGCACCCGTGAATCGCTTCTTTCGGGTGTTGCGTGTCCGCCGCCTCGGACATGTGATTGATTTCCCATATCGCCACTTTGGTGGTATACTTGTTGTGTTGAGCATCCGTTGAGTCGTGCATAGCTAGACGTACATCATCCCAGGCACACAGGCAGCCCATGCCAAACACCGTCAACCCTTATAATCCGGGACAGCCCGTAGACAACTCTGATCTATTCTTTGGTCGCCGGGACCTGTTGGCGTCTTTCAGAGAGCATTTGCTCCAAGGCCGAAGGGTCTTTGTAGTGTCTGGCGGCCGTAGAATGGGCAAGTCTTCTTTCCTCCGTCAGCTGCCTAACTCTCTGCCGGAGGAGTTTCTCACTGTGCGTCTGGATCTAGCTGATGAGGAGGACTATGGCCGACAGCGGTTGCCCGGGAGGCTCGTGGAGCTCATCTGGCGCGCGGTTGAGCAGAGCGCTGGATATTCGGGTCAGGGGCCAGATCTCGCTGAGATAAGGGACCAGCCCCGCGCACTTGGGACGGAATATTGGCCAGAAGTCCGTGCCGCACTGGGTGACCGGCGTATGGTTCTGCTGCTGGATGACCTGGATGGCCCGTCCGACGCGGGCGAGGATGATGCCGAATCGGCACTCGTCGCTGTCCTGGAGGAGTTGCTGGGCCTTGACGGGTCGTTGGCTCTTGTAGTGACGGTATCAGCTATGCAGGAAGATGCGCTGCTTCGTCGCTACTCGCGCCTTTTCGGCGGCTCCGTCGCATACCAGGTGGGACCGCTTTCAAGCGAAGAATCGTCGCGCCTGATCACTTGGCCTGTCGACGGTGTGCTTGCGTACGATTTCGGCGTCACGCGGAGGATGATCGAGATCACATCGGGCCAGCCGTACTACCTTCAGCTTCTGTGCTTTGAGGTTTTCAACCGCTGCGCTACGACAGGGTGGGTCAACCAACGGGATGTGGACCTGGTCCTGGAGGATCTGCTTGGTCGCGAGATCTCGGACTTTCGGCAGTTTTGGCACGATTCGTCGCCGCCAGAACAGGCTGCGCTCGCGGCCCTGGTTTCACTCCGCGGAGCGAGGGGGGTTGCAACTGCCCAGGAGGTTCGCACTGTCCTTGACAAGGCCGGGGCTCGT
>JBFFCR010000423.1:0-3649 GCA_041559855.1 Anaerolineae bacterium
AGCTCACCAATTGCACCTTTTCCGGGAACACAGCCGCGCAGAATGGCGGCGGGATCTACAACCTGTATAGTACCCTGCCGACGCTGGATAGTTGCACGTTTGCGGGCAACAACGCTCAATCCGGGGGCGGTGCGATGCACAACTATACTTCCTCCCCGGTCCTGACCAACTGCATCTTTGCCGGCAACTCGGCTGGATGGGGCGGCGCGATGGGCAACTATAACTCTCCGTCGTCACTCACCAACTGCACCTTCTGGGGCAACTCGGCCGACCGCGGAGGCGGGCTGTACAATCGCTCCTCCTCGCCGTCGCTCACCAACTCTATTCTGTGGGGCGATACGCCGGACGAGATATTCAACTATGACGACGAGACCGGCACGCCGGTCGTCACCTATAGCGACGTGGAAGGCGGGTACGCCGGTGTGGGCAATATCGATGCGGTTCCCTGGTTCGTGGACGCGGACGGCGATGACTTTCATCTGAAGGCTTGCTCCCCCTGCATAGACAGCGGAGACGACTCGGCGCTCGACCTGCCCGCGTTTGATTTCGAAGGTGACGCCCGCATTCTGGACGGCGATGGCGACACCACGGTGACGGTGGATATGGGGGTGGATGAGGTCGCCGTTGCCGGTGTGTGCTATCACACCCGCTTGCCACTGGTCTTCAAGGGCTACTGACACTGCCAGGGGGTTGTCGGAGCGGACCGTACGGACCGGTCAGGGGGCACCCTCCAGCAGCGCGCGGGCCAGTTCCTCCGCCTTCTCGGTCATCTCCAGGCTGTCGAGGTCGTCCAGGCAGAACCAGCGGGCGTCGCTAACGTCGCCGCCCGGTTGCAGCGTCCCCGCAGCATGCTGTGCCCCGGCCGGGCGGGCGTGATAGTCGATGATGACATAGTGATAGCGAACTCGCCCGCGCTCGTCCCGGAGCACAACGTCTATCGCCGCAGCAACCCCGCCGACCTCCACCCGCAAGCCGGTTTCCTCCAGGACCTCTCGTCTTACAGCCTCTTCCAGCGACTCGCCCAACTCGACGGCGCCGCCAGGAAAGGTCCATCGCCCTTTGGCCGGCTCCTGGTCGCGGCGGATGAGGACGATGCGATCCTGGTGGCGGATGATCGCGCCGACGGCAACGATGGGTGCTGTTGGGTACTCGCGTTTCATGTTGCGCTCCTCGGGTGCGGGATCGGGCGGATCATAGCAATAGTACCCGAGGTTGTCAACCGACACTCGTCGCCGCACCGCCCGGAACCACACAGTCCGGGGCCAGAGATCGACCTCACATCGCTGCGGATCGCCCGAGTCTTACTCCAGGGCCGTCGGATTCTCCGATGACAACGAGGCTTGAACCCATTGCGCTCGCTCTGGATAGCGTGCAACCTTCGGTCGCCGTCCAGCGCCATCAGCGGCGGATATGACTATCCGCCGCGAGCGGCTCGAAAGGCTCGGTTTCTTTCGGGCCCAGCGGCAGCCCCCGTCCATATCGCCAAGCTGATTGACAAAAGACCTGCCCTATGCTAGACTTGCGGGGTGACGCAGCCAGATCAGGTTCCATAAGTGGAAGCGCTCCAATTCAACAGCTGTAGGCCGCGCTGTGTGGCCTGCACGGTGCCGGGCATTTTCTACGAGCCGCTCTATGGGAGCGGCTTGTCGTGTCTGAGTGGCTGGAACCAAGCATGGAGCGGGGAGGACCTTCTTGACTGAGGACGCACCCCTCGTCCTGGTGACGGGGGCCAACGGATTCATCGGATCGCATCTGACCGAGGCGCTGCTGGCGCGGGGCTACCGGGTGCGCTGCATGGTGCGGCGGTCCAGCGATCTTGGCTACATCGAGCACCTGCCCGTTGAGTGGGCGTACGCCGACTTGGCCAATGCCAAGGGGCTGGACGACGCCTGCCAGGGTGTGGACATGGTCTGTCACTGCGCGGCCCTGACCCGCGCGATCGACGAGGAGACGTTCCTGCGGGTCAACGCAGGGGGAACAGAGGCTCTGGCCCGCGCCGCGATGGAGGCCAGCCCCGGCCTGCGGCGATTCCTTTACATCTCCAGCCAGACGGCCGCCGGCTTTGCGGAAGGACCGGACGACTATGTCGACGAGTCGCGACCACCGCAGCCGCTGGATTGGTACGGCAAGAGCAAGTGGGCCGCCGAACAGGCGCTGCACGCTCTGGACGGGCGCTTGCCGGTGACTATCTTGCGGCCGGCAGCGGTGTTTGGCCCGCGAGATCGGGACGTTTACGCCTATTTTGACCTGGTGAACAAGCATCTGGAGCTGAGCCTGGGGCGCGAGGAACAGTGGGTCAGCCTGATCTATGTGCGGGACCTGGTCGACCTGATCATCCTGGCCCTGGAGAATGAGGCGGCAGTCGGACAGACCTACTTTGCTACCGCCCATGCCACGACCTATACCGAGGTTGGCAGAGTGGTGGCCCGTGTGATGGACAAGCGGACCCTACGCGTGACTGTACCCCTGGCAGCGCTGACGCCCATCGTCCTGGTCGCCAAGATCCAGGAGCGGCTGACCGGCAAGCCGGCGTTGCTGAATGAGCAGCGGTTGCTCAATATGCGCCAGCCGTACCTGCTCTTCTCCGGCGAGAAGGCCCGGCGGGAACTGGGGTTTGCGCCCAGGTACGACGTTGAGGGCGCAATAGAGGAAACGGCAGCCTGGTACCGGGAGCACGGCTGGCTGTGATGGAGTTGGATCGCTAACATGGGACTGGTGCTGCTGAGGTACGGCGAAATCGCGCTGAAAGGGAAGAACCGCGCCTTCTTTTACCGCAAGCTGCGGCGCAACTTGAGGCAATGCCTCAAGGCCAACGGCATCGCCGGAGAGGTGTGGCAGGAGGGCCAGCGCATCTACCTGGAGACGGAGCGGGTGGACGAGGCGATCGAGGCTGCACAGCGCGTTTTTGGCATCGTCTCAATGAGCCCGGTACAGGTCGTGCCCGCCGAGATGGACGCCATGGCAGAGGAAGCGCTGGCAGTGGCCCGGCGCGCAGGACTGGACGCCAGCCGTTCCTTCAGGGTCAGGGTGCGCCGGACCGACAAGTCTTTCCCCCTGATCTCGCCCGAGATCGAACGGCAGGTCGGCGGGGCGATCGCCGAGTCCACCGGCGCCCGGGTAGACTTGTCCAAGGCAGCGCATGTGACGGTGGGCATCGAGATCCATCCCGGACGGGCGCTGGTCTTCGGCGAGAGGATTCCGGGGCCGGGCGGCCTGCCCCTGGACAGCCAGGGACGGGTGGTCAGCCTCATCTCGAGCGGCATCGACTCGCCGGTGGCAACCTGGTTGATGATGAAGCGAGGCTGTAGCGTACTCCCCCTTCACTTCAGCACCAGCGCCGCGCAGACACAGCAGGTCGAGGCCATTGTGAGCGCGCTCAACCGGCACGCCTACGGCCGGGAGCTCAAGCCGATCGTCCTATCCCACCACGAGGTGCTGGCCCCGACCCTGGAGAGACTGCGCGAGCACCGCGGAGAGCGGTGGGCCTGCCTGTTCTGCAAGCGGGTCATGATGTATACGGCCGCCGAGATCGCCGAGGAGATGGGAGCCAACGCCATTGTGACTGGGGATTCGCTGGGCCAGGTCGCCAGCCAGACCTTGAGCAATTTGGAGGTGATCTCGTACGGGATCCAAAAGCCGATCCTGCGCC
>JBFFCR010000424.1:0-3602 GCA_041559855.1 Anaerolineae bacterium
GTACCCCCGGGGCGACTCGAACGCCCGCGCACGGCTCCGGAGGCCGCCGCTCTATCCACTGAGCTACGGGGGCAGGTACGCGCCTATTCTAGCACATCACTCGCCCTTTGGCAAAAACCGCCGGGCCTCAACGCCGTCCATAGATCGCCGTGAGGGACAGCAGCCGTTCTGCGATCTCGCCGGTCAGTGCGCCGGGCAGCAGCCGCCAGCACCAGTTCGGCGGACCGATCGTGCTCGGGGTGTTCATACGGGCATAATGTCCCAGGCTCAGCAAGTCCTGGGTCGTGGTCATGGCCGTGCAGGCCGTCGAGGCCCACGCCAGCCGGATCAGGTCCCAGGTGATGTCGCAGCCATCGCAGTTCAGGTACTTGCGCGCATAGTCCCGTTCCGCCTCGATGGAGGTCTCCACGTACCAGCCCAGCACCGTGTCGTTGTCGTGGGTGCCGGTGTAGACCACCCAATCGGGGGTAGTATAGTTGTGCGGCAGGAAGGGATCCGCTGGACCGGCCCCGAAGGAAAACTGCAGTACCTTCATCCCTGGGTAGCCGAACTCATTCTGAAGCGCGTCCACCCCCGCCCGCGACTCGTCATCGAAATCGCCCAGGTCTTCGGCGATGATCGCCACCTTGCCCAACGCCCCGGTCACCGCGTGGAAGAGGTCGGCCCCCGGACCACGGAGCCAGCGTCCCTTGATGGCCGTCTTTTCGCCTGCCGGCACCTCCCAGTAGTTGTAAAAGCCCCGAAAGTGATCGATGCGCGCCACGTCGGCCTGGGTGAAGGCCATGCGGAAGCGCTCGATCCACCAGGCATAGCCGCTCTCGGCCAATACCTCCCAGCGATAGAGGGGATGGCCCCACAATTGCCCGGTCTCGCTAAAATAGTCTGGGGGCACGCCCGAGACCACTGTTGGTTGCAGATTGTCGTCAAAGTGAAACAGGTGCGACGAGGCCCACACATCGGCGCTGTCGAGAGCCACAAAGATGGGAATGTCGCCGATGATGCGGATGCCGTGCTCGTTGGCATAGGCTTTCACTGCCAGCCATTGCTCGAAGAACTGCCACTGGCGGTACTTCTGGCTCTCGATCTGGTACGCCAGCTCTTCTCGCCAGCGGGCCAAGGCCGCAGGCACCCGCCTCGCAGCCTTTTCTTCCCACTCGTGCCAGGGAGCCAGATCGTGGGCTTCCTTCAGCGCCATGAACAGGGACAGGTCCTCCAGCCAGGCACTGTGTGCCTCGCAAAAGTCGGCAAAGGCCGCGCGTTGGTCCGCCGGCGCTTGCTGGGAAAAGTTCGCAAAGGCCCGGTTCAGTAGGTTGGTCTTGTGGCAGATCACCGGCCCGAAATCGACCCGGTCTCGGGGAAACGAGGGCATGGCCTCCAGGTCTGCCACCGACAGGTGGCCCTTTTCCACCAGCCTGTCAGGGCTGATCAGCATCGGATTCCCGGCAAGGGCCGATAGACCCTGATAGGGTGAATCGCCGTAGCCGGTGGGGCTCAACGGGAGCACCTGCCAGTAGGCTTGGCCGGCCGCAGCCAAAAAGTCGACAAAGCGCAGCGCCTCGTCGCCCAGGTCGCCGATCCCATATCTCCCGGGAAACGACGTAGGATGCATCAAGACACCACTACGACGCGGAAACCTCATCTCTGGAACCTCCCTGTTTGGCGTTGCATCACCTGAGCAGCGGCCATTATATCAGACATCGCCCCCCGGCGCACGTCTCGCAGGCTGGGTGAAGCGATCGGAGGGAACCGTCACGGTTACGCGCCTACATGCCGCACCGGCCCATCTCTGCAGACCAACCATCCCTCACGTGCACACGAGCCGCACACGCCGAATCCGCAGCGCATGACGCGTTCGTAGCTCAGTTGGGCTGGCAGCGCCCACCTGAGGGCAAGGGACTCTACCGCCTCCAGCATCGGCTCCGGTCCGCAGGCGTAGATGGCCTCATGGGCCATTTCCATCAGCAGCCGCTCCGCGGTATCGGTCGCGACGCCTGGCTCCCCCAGCGAGCCATCGTCGGTCGTGATCGCCACCCGCGCCCCCAGCGCCTCGAACCGTCTGGCGAATATCAGATCCGGTGCGGTCCGTGCGCCGATGACCACGGTCACTGTCCAGCCCGACTTGCACGCATCCTCAGCCAGAAAGTGAAGCGGCGCCACCCCATAGCCGCCCCCGATGAGCAGCAACGGCAACCTGGTATGGGAGGGATCGACCGGCGAGAGAGTAAAAGGCTGTCCCAGGGGGCCGCGCAGCCACAGCCAGTCGCCGATGGCCAGTGTGTGAAGGGCTGAGCTAAAGGGACCGACGCGGGCAACGGTCAGGGTCACGGGCTCGGCACGGACCAGGCTGAACGGCCTCTCGCTCAAACCGGGTAGCCAGGCCATGACAAACTGCCCCGGGGCCGCCTCCAGGTGCAGGTCAAGCACCAGCGTGCGTACCGTGGGGCCCTCGTCGATCAACTCGACAATGCGGGCCACCTGGGGCAGGCTCGTCTTCATCGGACAGCCCGCTCCGTCAAGTCGCGATAGGCCGCGACGGCATGCGGGTGCATAGTCCAGCCATACCGTGAGACATTGGTCTGTAGGAAGGCAAGGTAGACAAGTGCTGCCTCATCCAGCGAGCGCGCCGCCCTCATGGCTGCCACGTACTCGCCACCGTGCGGCGACGTGGGGTCATGGGCCAGCTTGTCGGCCACAAAGACGATCTTTTCCAGCGTGCTCGCCCCTGCGCGCAGCGTCGAGTGATAGCGCACCGCGTTGAGCAGGTCCGCGTCGCGCACGTCCAGCTTCGCCACCAGGGCCGCGGCTGCGATCGGCCCATGCAGCAACAGCGGGATGGCGCGGTCGGTCTCTTCGACCTCCAGTCCCATGGCCTCCGCGACGGCAGGCATCTCGGCTACCGGCACCACGGCAGCCAGATCGTGGGCCAGGGCTGCCAGGTTGGCCGCTGCCCGGTCCACGCCCTTCCGTGTCGCCAGATCCTCTGCCTCCGCCGCCACCTGGACCACGTGAGCCAGCGTATCGGGCCGGCCTGCCATCTGGTAAAATCGCCCCACATCCGCGGCGGGGTCGTCGCTGAGATTCAAGTCCGCGAAATAGTCGTTCACCGGTGAGCCGCCCCCCGCGCCTCTGCCGCAGACTCGTAGCCCAGGTCTGCCAACAGGTCCTCCATCTCGGCGGCGATGCGGCCAAAGACCTCCGGACCCTCGCCATACACGGCCGAGCCGATGCCCACCGCCGTCGCGCCGGCCATGATCATCTCCAGCGCGTCGCGTCCACTGCTCACCCCGCCCACACCGACGATGGGCAGATCGACCGCCCGGTAGATCTCATGAACGCAGCGCACGGCGATGGGGCGAATAGCCGGACCGGACACGCCCCCCGTCCGGTTAGCCAGGATCGGCCTGCGAGCATGCAGGTCGATGACCATGCCGGTCAGCGTGTTGATCGCCGTGATCCCATCCGCGCCCGCGGCCTCCACCGCACGGGCGATGGCCGCGATGTCGTGCACATTGGGCGACAGCTTGATCAGGACAGGCGCGCGACCTTCAACGGCTTCCTTGACTGCCGCCGTCACCTGCGCGGCGGCATCTGCATCGGCGGCA
>JBFFCR010000425.1:0-3599 GCA_041559855.1 Anaerolineae bacterium
CAGACGCGATATTCTATCAGATCTTTCCCGACCGGTTCGCCCGGAGCGAGACGGTGGCGAAACCCTCTCACCTGGAGCCGTGGGATACGCTGCCCACGCACCATGGCTTCAAGGGCGGCGATCTGGTGGGCATCGCCGAACGCCTGGATTATCTCGTCGATCTGGGCGTGACGGCCATCTACTTGAATCCAATCTTTCAATCGACGGCCAACCACCGCTACCACACCCACGACTACTTCCAGGTGGACCCAATCCTGGGCGGGAACACGGCGCTCCGCTCGTTGCTGGACCGCGCCCACGAGCGCGGCATGCGGATCATCCTGGACGGTGTGTTCAACCACGCCAGCCGGGGGTTCTTTCAATTCAGCCACATCGTGGAGAACGGTCCAGCTTCCCCGTACGTGGATTGGTTTTATGTCAATGAATACCCGCTCAGGCCCTACCACGCGCCAAAGGGCAAGCAAGGCTACGAGGCATGGTGGAACCTGCCCGCCCTGCCCAAGCTCAACGTAAACACCCCGGCGGTGCGCCAGTTCCTGTGGGACGTCGCCACCCATTGGATCGAGTTTGGCATTGACGGCTGGCGCCTGGACGTGCCCGGCGAGATCGACGACGACGCCTTCTGGCAAGAGTTCCGCCGCCGCGTGAAGGCGATCAACCCCGACGCCTATATTGTTGGTGAGATCTGGGACGACGCCCGCCGCTGGCTGCAAGGCGACCAGTTCGACGCGGTGATGAACTATCCGGTTACGCGAGCCTGCCTGGGCTTTTTCGTGGGCGACGAGCTGGTGCGCGGGCAGGTGGCGCAGTCGGGCTACCATCAGATCGATACCCTGGACGCCGATGGGTTCCGCCGCGCCATCGACAAGGTGCTGGGGCTGTACCCGCGTCCGGTGACAGAGGTGCAGCTCAACCTGCTGGGCAGCCACGACACACCCCGGTTCAAGACGCTGGCGCGCGGCGACGACTCGGCCTACCGCCTATCCACCCTCTTCCAGATGACCTATGCTGGGGCGCCGTGCATCTACTATGGCGACGAGATCGGCGTGGAAGGCAACCACGACCCCGACTGCCGGCGCGGATTCCCCTGGGAAAAGAGCCGGTGGAATACAGAACTGCGGGAGTTTGTGCGGCGGTGCATCGCCCTGCGCAAGGCACACCCTGCCCTGCGCCGCGGCGATCTTGAGTGGCTGGTCACCCGTGATGGCGTCGTGGCCTACCTGCGGCGTTTGGGCGCAGAGGTGGTGCTGATCGCGCTGAACAGCAGCGGCACGCCCGCCACGGTTGATCTGCCTGTGGAAGGCTATCTGGCAGACGGAAGCCAGGTGCGCGAGGTGTGGACCGGCGCGAACGCGGACGTGCAAGGGGGCCAACTGCAGGCGGTGCAGATCCCGGCCCGCTCGGGAGTGGTGTTCGCGGTGGAGGCACAGTCCGCTCCATAGGCGCGCCCCACACTACCGAAACAGGCAATCGGGAGCCGGATGGCCAGTCGAGCCCAAGTCACCCTTCGACGGGCTCAGGGTGACTTGGCCAGGCTCTTAATGGTACGCCACGGGAGACCCTCCTTCGACAAGCTCAGCATGATCTCCCGCGGCGTACCATTATCCCGTCACTGCCCGGCTTCTCTGTTAGCTGAGGCGTGTCACCTCGAAGCGATACATCTGCACCGGCTCGTCGGGGTCGGTGATCCCCGCCTTGTGGTAGCGGGTCCAGTGCACCTGCTCTTCCACCGTCTTGATGCCCTCCAGATCGGGCAGCAAGAGTCCCCGCCTGCTGGGGTGGAGCTTGGACTGAACGACCAAGCCGTAGCGCTTGGGATCCAAGTCATCTGTGCTGTCCACCGGCGCCAGATCGCCCAGCACGTCAACTTTGACGTCCAGGCCCTCCAGCTCCTCGGCGGTGAGCGGGTGGAACCGGTAATCCTGTGTGGCTGACGAGATGGCGTTCCGTATCACCTCCTCCGCCACCGAGGGGCAGGTGGGCTGCGTCGTGCCGATACAGCCTCGCAGCGCACCACGCCGGCGGATGGTGACAAAGGCGCCCGCTTGACGCTCCAGGCCGGCAGGCAATGGCTGGGGCGGCTCGATCCGCACGCCGTCCCTGACATAGCGCTCGATGGCCCGCCGGGCCAACACCACCAAAGGATGAGATTCGGTCATTGCACCCTCCTCGTCACAGTCCGCACGTCTCCTGATTGCTGTCTGCTATCCGGTCCGAACCGGCGCCTTCACTGTTTCTTGACTCCCCTGAATGGCTCGCGAGGGTCCCGTCAAAGTCGCTGGGTGCCCGCGGCTGCTCGCGGTGGATTGCGTGCAATCTCCGATTGCCTTCCGCCGCACAGTGCTCGAGATCTGGCGATCTCGAGCGAGCCAAGGAAGAGAAACCCGGTCTCTTTCCGACTTTGCAGCAGCCCTAGAGTAGTGGCAGCTCTACTTGAATTCTGGCGCGATTTGTGGTACACTGGCAAGGACCGAGTCGATCTGGCCTGTATTCACCCCCGGAGGAGGAAGGCATGTCAAAGAAAGATCTTGCGCCAGAAGAAAGGGCCGTCCGAGGCAAGAGGCTCCTAATCTATGGGATGTTCAGCGTGGTTGTGGTAACGATAGTGGCGCTCTTTTTGACGCTGTATCTTATGTTAGCGCCACTTGATGCGACCGGCGTCGCTATCAACGCCACACTGATCGTCGCTGGCATCGCCATCGTCGCCTGCATCATCATCTGGTTCCTCTACACCAAGCTGATTCTCAGAGGCTAGCCCCTCCTACGGGCCTGGGCGTCCGGTGCGACCTGCATCACCGGACACCCGTTTCTCAGAGTCTGCCCAGCACCTGGCGAGCGATGACCAGGCGCTGGATCTCGCTCGTGCCCTCACCGATGGTGCACAGCCGCTGGTCGCGGTAGATACGCTCCACCGGATACTCGCGGCTATAGCCATAGCCCCCATGTATCTGGATTGCCTTGAAGGCAGCCCGCTCGGCGACCTCTGAAGCATAGAGCTTGGCCATGGCGGCTTCTTTGGTAAAGCGCAACCCGGCATCCTTTCGCGCGGCGGCGCGGTACACCATCATGCGCGCCGCATCCAGCTCGGTGGCCATGTCGGCGATCATCCACTGCACGGCCTGGAATTTGGCAATGGGCTGACCAAACTGCACCCGTTCCTTGGCATAGGCTACCGCTGCGTCCATGGCGGCCTGGCCCAGGCCCAGGGCCATAGCGCCGATGCTGATCCGCCCGGCGTCGAGGATGATGAGCATCTGCCTGAACCCCTCGCCTTCAGTCCCGAGCAGGTTCTCGACCGGTACCCGGCAGTCCTCCAGAGAGAGCGCCGACGTAACCGAGCCTTTCAGACCCATCTTGGGCTCGTTCTTGCCGGGGATAAAGCCGGGCATGCCCTTCTCTACCAGGAAACAGGAGATGCCGTGCGTGCCCGCCTGTGGATCTGTCTTGGCGGTGCAGGTGACCACGTCCGCAATCGCACCTGACGTGATCCACATCTTGCTGCCATTCAGGACGTAATGGTCGCCGTCGCGGACGGCTACGGTGCGGGTGGAGCCGGCATCAGAGCCGGCCTGGGGCTCGGTCAGCCCAAAGGCCGCCAG
>JBFFCR010000426.1:0-3599 GCA_041559855.1 Anaerolineae bacterium
GAGAGGACACTGGACGACTCGGGCAACCGGCGCCTGATTCTGCCGCAGGCTTTCCTGCTCTGTGACGAGATGGTGAATCGCGTCCATCCAATCCTGCGCGAGCTAGTAATCCGCGAGGATGCAACCGCCGCCAAGATGGAGGTCTATGGCACGTTTTCCGCCACAGAGCGCCTGCTGATGGAGTTGGTGAAAGCCGGGGCTGACCGCCAGGCAATGCACGAATTGATCCGGAGACACAGCTTGACAGCGTGGGAGATCATCCAGCGCGATGCGTCGGCAGCCAATCCGCTACCCGATCTACTTGCATCGGATCCGGCGATTCTGGAGCACTTGCCCGCGGCACAGGTGCGGACCCTACTCGATGCCAGCCGGTACGTGGGAGACGCGCCCCAGCGGGCCCGTGCAATGGCGACCCAGATCCGACAGGCGATTGGCGGCTAGCCAGATCCCAAACTCCAACAGCTACCCGCACTAACCGTCCCGCACGGCCACCACATAGATGCGTTCCGGAAACGGCTCGATGTCAGCTCCGGCGCAGCTCACCAGCGTCACGCGCTCGGGTCCACCTGACGCAAGCAAACTTAGGTGCTTGCTCAACTCGCCCAGATCCTTGCTCCGCCACTTGACCCGTGTAACCTGAGTCACTGTGTAAGCAAACGTCTGGCCCACGCTGTTAACCACATACACCTTCTGCCCGGCCCTCATGCTCCCAAGCCGCACAAAGACGCCATTGTAGCCGTAGCCATAGTTGTGACCTGCCAGGACCATGTTGCCCTCCTGGCCCGGATAGGCGGAGCCAACCCAGTGCCCCACCAGGTCGGTGCTACCCCGCCGGAAGAGGCTGTCGGTGTTCCAGGTCCAGGCACCGGTCTGGCGGTCCCGAACCCTCGGCAACGTTACAATGGAGCGCTTGACGCCCAGAGCCGGGATCCGGATCTGGATGGGAGCAGGCGGTGGCAGAGGTGTGGGGATAGGCGTTGGCGACGGCACAGGCGTGGGCGTGGCTGTGAAGGTGGGCAACGGTGTCGGCGTTGGTGTGGGAGATGGTGTATAGGTCATGTCCGGGATCGAGAGGACAGCTACATCACGCGATTGTAGGAAGCGATTCTGACCCATGATCCGGGTGTGCAGAAACGAGTAGGCTGCGTACGCCACCGCCCCAAGCAGGAGCAGAGCCCCACAGACAAGGAGAACGCTAGATAGCAGCCGGCGCCACGAAAAGCGCGGGAAAACAGACCTGGAAGATCCGGGTTTCTCTTCCATACTGAGCGACACTCCAGATTCCATAGCGAAAATTATACCCCCATATCAGTTTAGAGTCAACTTGCTGATATTGACATCTCAAGTGAAATATGGTAAACTGAGCTTGACAACAAAGGTAAGAGACCGATGGCAGGAAACGGAAAAGCCTTAAAACGGGCGCCCGTTGGCGTTCTGGCGAACACCAGACTCAGTCCAGCCGAGAGCCACAGCATCGTCCGCCAGCGCTTGGCAACCATAGCTGGACAGTGGGACCTGAGAGCGGCTGACATCCATCGCTTGACGAAGGGCATGCTGACCTCGACTTATGCGCCAGGCGAGATTATCCTGCCACACGGGGTTCGTGGCGATTGCCTGGGACTGATCGTTCGAGGCCACGTGGCTGTTCACCTGGGCAAGCGTGGGGCTAGCCGCCTGGTGGTCATCCTGCTGGCAGGAAGCACCTTTGGCGAGATGATGCTGGCCGAGGGTCAGCCCAGCAACACGACCCTGCAGGCTCTTACCCGTTGCGAAATCCGGTATTTGCGCCGCGCCGACCTTCAAGCCCTGCGCGACGAGCGGAAAACTGAACGTAGGGCAGCTGCGCTGGGGCGGTTGGTCACTGCATCGGCGCTGCTGTTGTTGGCAGTCATGGCCCTGATCCTGGCCCTGGGACTACCAACGGGGCGCGAGGTTCTGGCAGTAGTTCCAATGAGCGTCGGACAATGGTGCAGCGAATGGCAGTACGACAACTGCACTTGGCAGGCGTGGCAAGTGGCCGGCAATCTGGCACCGGGCGATCCCAATCCGCAGCTGGCACTCGGATCCTACTACTATGCCCATGGCGACGCAGCGTCGGCCATAGAAGCCTTCGAGAGGGCCCAGAGCGTGGCTCCCGACCTGCCGGAGGCGTACAACAATCTAGGCCTGATCTACGCGCAGCAGGGAGAACATGAACGGGCAATCGCCGCCTTCCGCAAGGCACTGGAACTAGAACCAGGCATTGCGGCAGCAGAGTACAACTTGGGTGCCAGCTTGCAGGCGACACGCCATTACGAGGAAGCTATAGCACATTACCAAACCTCCATGGCCCTGGGCGGTCCCCAGATGGTCACATTGTTGAACCTGGCGATCGCCTACTTTGAAGCCGGTCAGATGCAGGACGCTGAGATAGCAGCTCGCCAGGTCTTGCGCCTGGCCCCGGACTCGGCACCGGCTTACACAGTGCTCGGGGCCACCGCACTGGAGGCAAGGCAGCCGGAGCTTGCGCTTTCCGAGCTGCAGCGCGCTGTTGCCCTGGACGCCGGCTACGGTCAGGCCCATTTCTTCATGGGGCTGGCCTACAAGTCATTGAACCAGCCAGAACAGGCAATCGCCGCATTTGAAGAGGCATTGGTGCATGCCCAAGATGGAGTGACGCGCACCCGGATCCGGCGTCACCTTAGCGAGCTCTATGCACAGCAAGAGCGGGGCCGGTACCCCTAAACCCGGTACGGTCTGTCAGGCCATTTGGCCTAAAAGAAAGGAGGTAGGAGTCACCAGTCAAGAGGACGGAGCACCGAACTACCTGACGGTGGTTGGTGTAAGCATGTATCGCAACTATGCCCGACATCAGGTCGGGTCCTAAGAACAAGGAGGAAAACTGATGCGATCCATTCTGAGAATCTCAGCGTTGATCTTGGTGCTACTCGCACTGATGCTGCCCCTGGCAGCCTATGCTCAGGTGCCCTGCCCGGATGATCCCACCGTTGAGTGTTACCCAGACCCGCCCCCTTACTACGTTGTCACCAACCGGGACGAAGCGCATCTGGTCGATCGCCCCGGTACGGGTTGCGAGCCGTTTATCCTGGCGAATCCAGACTGCACCGACTGCACGAGTGGCACCGATCCCGACTGCACAGCAATCGACGTGAATGCCGAGGTATGCGTGGCAGTCATGGCTCCGCGGGGCGACGAAGCCGGCACCCTCTACGAGATGTGCTGCAACTGCGCGGTGGATCCCGCCGGAGATTGGGTCTACCGCGAGTGGACCTTTGACGGGTTGACATGTACCCTGGTAAGCGACGTCTGGCAAGCCGGCCTGCCGCCCGGAACAGGCATTGACCTGCCAACGCCGGTCATCATCGGCGGGGCTGTGCTCTTGGGTGTGCTCTTGCTAGCCGCCGGCATGCTTGTACGGCGACGATCTCTACAGACAGCCTGAAAGTCGTGCTGATCATAGCAGCTTTCGTTAGGGCCTAACGAAAAGAGCGCCCTGTGTTGCCTTCGCAGGGCGCTCTTCTTGTTGTCAGTTCACTCAGGGCGCACTGTCCACCCAGACGGTGCCTCTCACTCCTCTGTCTTCGTCCCAACCAGATAGA
>JBFFCR010000427.1:0-3586 GCA_041559855.1 Anaerolineae bacterium
GCGACTGGCGCATGATCTCGAATGGCGGGAAGGTGAGCCGGTCCTCATCATGGATCAGTTCGCCGCGCAGCTTGAGCCAGCTTGGTTCGATGGGCAGGTCCTCGCAGCAACGCACGTTGCACAGCTCGCAGGTGGTGCAGGCGAGGATCGAGTCAACCATCTTCTGGGTCCAGTCCGCCTTGCCTTCCATGTAGTTGCGCAAAAAGTACCACTTGCCGCGCGGCGTCTGGCTCTCCCAGCCGCGACCATAGTACTGGTCGCAGGTGTCCACGCAGTAGCCGCATTGAGTGCAGGCGTAGGCATACCAGGCTACGTCGTCAGGGATGCCCCGGCGGCCTTGCGCCTCGAGCCGCTCGCCTACGGGCGAGGTGGCGGCATTGCCAAAGAGGCGCACAAGGGGCTCAAAGGTACCAGCCAATCCCATGAAGCCATCGAGGAGCGGCAATCCGCTCAGCACTTTGCCGGGATTGAATAGCCCCTGCGGGTCGATCTCGCGTTTGAACGCGCGCAGACGGCTCAAGCGCTCGGCGCCCAGCACACGCTCTGCCTCGTTGGAAAAAAAGAGGCCGGTGGCGTAGGCCCGCCCGCCGTTTTCTTTGGCCGCCTTGAGCACGCTCAGAGCCAGGCCAAAGGCAAAGTTGAAGGTGAATTTGCGCTCGTCGTGCAGGATGAAGCCCAGCAAGGTCACCTCATCGTCGGCGGCGTCGACCATGGCCTCCATGAGCACCGGCAACTCGATGCGCGCCTCGATCTCCTCGAGCACCGGCTCCAGCCGGTCAAGGGGCACGACAACCTCTGCTGGCGCGACGCTCGGTCCCAGGCGCTTGCCGTGCATCAGGTTAAAGCGGTTGTCCCACTCATCCTGGGCAATTTCGTCAGCCAGCATCTCGCCGCCGGCGGCATGCACTAGCGACACAAGGTGTTGCTCCAGCACAGAGCGTCGCGATTCCGGCGCGACAAAGACGACGAGATAGGCCTCGGGCAGTGTCGGCCGGTCTTCCTCGATAGCTTTTCCATGTTCGATGTGCGGCGGCAGGTTGTTGCGGACGTGGGCCATCGTGGGGTTGATAAAGCTGACCGACCAGAAGGGCAGCTTGCTGATTTTGCAGACCTCGAGGGCTCGCGCCATGCTGCCCGCCGACGGGAACTGCGCACCCCAGAGCGCCGCTGGCTCGAATGGGCGCACGCGGATGGTCACCTCGATGATGAGGCCTGTGGTTCCTTCCGCCTCGCGGATCAGATCGAGGGTCTCTCCTTTGAACTCGCGCACCTCCCCACTGGGCAGGACAGCACGGCAGGAGACCACGTTCTCGTGGAACTCGCCAAACTCGTAGGAGCCAAAGCCCAATCCGCCCTGGGCCAGCCAGCCCCCAACCGTCGACGAAGGTGCGCTGGACGGGTAGGTGCGCAGGGCCAAGCCCTGCCTGTTCAGGGTGGTTTCCAGTTGCTCCCAGACTACGCCTGGCTGCACGGTGGCTGTCATCGCCTCGGGGTCGACGCTGAGTACCTGGTTCATCCAGGCAAAGTCGACCACGAGGCCGCCCTTGACGGGGATCACCCCCCCATAGCCTGACGTCGATTTGCCGCGGGGCACCAGGGGGATGCCGTGGGTGCGAGCCAGGTCAACCAAGCCGATAACCTGCTCTTCGGTGACGGGCTGGACCACGCCGGCCGGAAGTGTACTGCCAAGGAGCGGCTTGACCAGGCTGGGCAGCGAGCCCATATCGTGACTGTAGAATAGCCTCTCCAACTCGTCAAAGGCGACGCGTGAGCCGAACTGATCGAGAAGCTGCTCCTGTACCTGAACTGGTAACTCTCTCATTCTCTTCCTCCTCGTTGGACGCTCCGGCTCATCCCTGGGCCAGACCTGCCACCATTCTACCTTGTCACGATGCTGGCTCGCTCCCAACCATGGTCACCTTCGTCAGCGGCACCATGGCGGTGCCTATGCTTGCTCTCCTTCAGCCACGGCCTGGCGCAACCGGGCTCCCTCGAAGGGCAGGCCGAACAGCGGCGCAAAGACGCAGCGGTCAAAGATGCCGGCAAAAAGCGGCACCAGGCCGACAATAGCCAGGATCCAGCCAACCGCGCCCTGGACCAACCACAAGCCGATCACAATCAGGGCCACGCCAGCGATGATGCGGATCAACCGTCCCGTAGTACTGGCGATGAATCGAAAGAATGCGTTCATTGTATTGCCTCCTCAGTTCTCTGTGTTTGAAATGCAGCGCTCTAGCGCTGTTCCTCTTTTCCTGGTCCGGTCAATGCCCTTGACCAGACCGACCATTTGGATCATCGCGCGCTTGCTCACCTGCCGCAATCCGCTTTAGCGGCTCAGATGCTCGCGCATCGACTCGTATTCCTCGCGCGTGATCTCGCCGCTGGCGTATCGTCTCCGCAGAATCTCCATTGCCTCATCATCCGAACGTGCGGGCTGGCGTTGACCAGAAGCAGTACCCCGGCCTACCAGCCAGATGCCCCCGAGCACCGCGGCGCCAACCACCAGGAGAACGAGAAGCAGGAGTACGATACCCACGACCCACCCGAAGCCAGACATCATCATAGCTCACCTCCCTAGTTCAAGTGCCAACACGTGTCCATTATAGCCACATGATGGCCTCCCTGTCCTTATCTTCGACTTAAGCTCCGCTTAAGCTTTGCTTCAAGTCGAGTGTGGACGGCAGCAGGTGATGAGGGTTCTTGCTGACATGCGCGCAAGAGGCCATGCTAAGAGCGGGGATCCGGTTTGGATGACGGAGTCGAGCCTTGAGGCGGTCTTTCCGGCTGAAACCTGCATTCTAACTGCCCAAGCTCCGTTTGGTTGCTTCACAAGAGCGGGGAGCCGGGGGGAACGCGTTCAAGACAATCCGGCCGTCACGATCTCGACGGGTAACCCCCACGTCGAGCGCGACTCTGAGACTACCACCTGAAATCCCGCCTCCTTCAGCGCCTTCTGTACAAAGATGGGCCGGCAGTCGACGTACTTGGGCATCTGCTTGTGCGCCCACTCGTACAACCGGAGCATCAGGCCGCCATCCCCTTCCTTCGACATGGCAACGACGGTCAGACGCCCGCCGCTGCGCAGCACACGCCGGCACTCTGCCAGGACGACCGGGATCTCGGGTGTATCGAATAGCTCCAGGGTAAAGCTCACAAAGACGCCGTCAAAAGTGTGATCGCTGTAGGGTAGTCGTGCTGCGTCGCCGAGCCGTAGCTCAACACGCTCTGCCAGGCCCGCCGCCTGCAGTCTTTGCCGGGCTAGGTCGCGCATCCCCTCTGAAATGTCGATGCCATAGACCTTGCCCGCACTCCCGACCGCTCGCGCTAATGCGACCAGCGCGTGTCCGGTGCCGAATCCGATTTCCAGCACGACCTCGCCCTTGGCGACCGCTAGCTGCGCCAAGCCGGCGCGCACCAGCTTTTGCTCGCTGGAGCCTGCCAGCATATCGTACCAGCGGCTCATCTTGTCGTACGCTTCGCTGGCTTCCGCTTTTGATCTATGGACCCGGCTTATCCCGCTTCCCGCCATGGGCTTCCCTTCTCCTACCATTCGTCACAAGTCCTGCCGGTGCAGCGCACACGCCGC
>JBFFCR010000428.1:0-3584 GCA_041559855.1 Anaerolineae bacterium
GAATACTCGGATCTTCAAGCAGAGGTGACCCCCAAGCTGCAGAAACTGCTCTATACACAGCAGCGTGTGTACCTGTACGCATCTTCCTCCAGTGGCGTCATGGAGGGTTCTGTCCGCCAGGCATCCACCAAGCGCATCCTCGGCACCGTTTGTGGCGCCTTCTCCAAGCGCTGGTACGAAATGATCGAGGCTAACGGCATCCCCTGTGACAAGCTGGCGGTGGAAATGGGACAGGCAGTCACGCCAGAGTTGGTGGATGAGGCCCTGGCCAAGGCCGATTATGATGCCATCACACTCTGCTTCAACGAGACGTCGACGGGCGTGATGAACCCGCTCGAGGATGTCGCGGCCCTGATCCACGAGAGCTATCCGGATGTGTTGATCCTGGTGGACGCCGTGAGCGGCATGGCCGGCAGCAAGATCGAGTTCGATGAATGGGGACTCGACGTGTGCCTGGCAGGTGTGCAAAAGTGTTTTGCCCTGCCGCCTGGGCTCACCGTAGCTGCCGTGAGCGACAGGGCACGTGAGCGGGCCTTGCAGGTGCCCAACCGGGGCCACTATTTCGCCTACAGCGAGATGGACAAAAAGTACGAAGCGCACCAAACCCCTGCCACGCCGGCCATCAGCCTCATCCAGGCCCTCAACAAGCAAATGGACGACATATTCAAGGAAGGGCTGGAAAACCGCTGGAAGAGGCACATCGATATGGCTGAGTTGGTGCGCGAATGGGCGAGAGAGAGATTCGCTATCTATGGCGACGAGCGATACCTGTCCAACACAGTCACCAACATCGAGAATACGCGAGGCATCAGCGTTGCCGGCCTCAATGCAGAGTTGGCCAAGCGCGGGGCAATGATCTCCAACGGCTACGGCGCCCTCAAGGAGAAATGCTTCCGCATCGCGCACATGGGCGACCTCCAGATCTCGGACATAAAGTGGATCCTTGGGCAGATCGACGACATCCTGGGGCTATAGGCGCTAGGGCACGGTCCCGGAGCACCTGAACCAGGCTAATACATGGCTCAAGTGAAGTTTGAATGATGGAGTCGAGCCTTTAGACGGTCCTTCCGGCTGAAGCCTCCACTCCAGTTGCACAAGTTCTACTCGGTTGCTCTAGAAGGAGAGGGTACAATCATGAGAGTGTTGATTTGTGACGCGGTGGCGCCTGAGACGATCCAGGCTTTGCAGGAAGCGGGCATCGAGGTCGACAACCGGCCCGACATCACAGCAGAAGAATTGCTGCGCGGGATCGCTGCATACGATGGCATGGTCGTCCGCAGCCGCACCAAGGTCGGCGCGGACGTGCTCGACGCTGCTACCAACCTGCAGATCGTGGTACGGGGCGGCGTTGGCCTGGACAACATCGACCTGGCCCATGCCAAGAGCAAAGGGATCGAGGTGCGCAACACGCCCAAGGCCAGCTCGAACTCGGTAGCCGAGCTGGCGCTGGGCTACATGCTCGCCATGGCGCGCAGGATCCCGCAGTCCACCATGAGCATGACTGCAGGCGAGTGGAAGAAGAAGCAACTGAAGGGCAGCGAGATCAGCGGCAAGACCCTGGGCTTGATCGGTTATGGCAACATCGGCGGCCTGCTGGGCCAGAAGGCGCTGGCCCTGGGCATGAACGTGATCTTTTACGACGTGATCACGCCGCCCGATACGGGAGCTGCCGTGCAGGTCAGCCTGGAAGAGGTTCTGACCCAGAGCGACTACATTTCGCTGCACGTGCCCAAGATCCCGGCTACCACGAATATGCTCAACGCCGAGGCCTTTGCCAGGATGAAGGACGGGGTGTACCTGATCAACTGCGCCCGGGGTGGCATCGTGGATGAAGATGCGCTGTACGATGCTCTGACCAGTGGCAAGGTCGCCGGTGCGGCGCTGGATGTGTACGTGGATGAGAAGGTGAATCCAGGCAATGCCAAGCTCTTTGGACTGAAGGACAAGGACGGCTTCAACCTGGTCATCGGATCGCCGCACATCGGTGCGAGCACCGTCGAGGGCCAGGTCCGTGTCGGCGGTGAAGTGGCGGAAATCCTCATCGAACACGACAAGAGCCGATAGCTATTCGCGCCTTTTCTCGGACGTGCTATGCATTGAATGGAGTTGAGCTGCAATGGCAAAGATTTCAGCCTTTCAGGGCATACGTTACAACGCCCACAAAGTAGGCGACTTGAGCAAGGTCGTCACGCAACCATACGATCGCGTGCACAAAGGGCTGCAAGACCAGTACTACGCCCTGCACCCATACAACATCGCACGGATTATCAAAGGCCGGGAGTATCCAGAGGACACACCCACCGACAACGTCTACACGCGCGGCCGCGACTATTTTCACACCTGGCTGGACGCCGGCTACCTGCTGCGTGACCCTGCCCCCGCCTTGTACGTGTATCACCAGACCTTCACCCTACCCGACGGCAAAGAATTGACCCGAAGGGCCTTTATCGCTGCGCTGGAGTTGGTCGAGTTTTCGGAAGGGATCGTTCTGCCCCACGAGCGAACGCTGTCGGGCCCCAAGGTGGATCGCCTGAATCTGATGCGTGCCACGAACGCCGCCTTTGGGCAGATCTTTATGCTCTATCCGGATGCAGAGAACCACATCAATGCCATCTTTGACTCTGCCATCTCTGGACGCGAGCCGGATGCGGACGTGCACGAGCTGTTCGAACAGGATGTGCGCCAGCAGCTCTGGGTTGTTGATGATCCAGAGGTGACGGCACAGGTCGTGGCAGAGATGGCTCCGAAGCAAGGGCTGATCATTGCCGATGGGCACCACCGCTACGAGACCGCCCTCAACTTCCGCGGCGAGATGCGCGAACAGTTTCCCGACGCACCAGCCAATGCGGCTTTCAACTTTCGCATGGTCACACTGGTCAGCTTGGACGATCCCGGCCTGACCATCCTTGCCACGCACCGGCTCATGCACTCGTACACCGCCAAGAGCACTGCGCAGATCCTGTCAGACGCCGCCGAGTACTTTGAAGTGACACCCTGTCCAGATCGGGCCGCTCTGGATGCCGCCATGGCAGAGTCCTCTACGCGCGACCGGCGCATAGGCATCTACGACGGGCGCTACCACATGCTACAGCTCAAGGATCCGGGGATCATGGCTCGCATCGCGCCCGACCGCGCCGAGGAATGGCGCATGTTGGACGTCACCATCCTCCACGAGCTGGTCATCGAACGGGTGATGGGCATCAGCAAGGACCAGGTCGAGCGCAAGGAGAATATCGACTACTACCGCGACCTGGACGAGGCCCTGTCCAAAGTAGATGCCGGCGAGGCGCTATGCGTCTTTGTCATGAACCCAACGCGCATGGACGAGGTAAGGGCCTGCTCCGCACAAGGGGCCAAGATGCCGCAAAAGTCCACCGACTTTTACCCCAAAGTGATCACAGGTCTGACGATCATGTCTGTGAGCGAGGCTGAGCAGATCTAGGCGGAATCGGGACAGCGGGCGGCAGGACCCGCAGAGGACTTGCCATGACACACACTGTGCCTGACGAACGACATGGACAGGACGAGGGCTGGCAGGGATGCCGGCCCTCGCTGTCATGTGGGGATCTGATCGGCGCTGGGAC
>JBFFCR010000429.1:0-3583 GCA_041559855.1 Anaerolineae bacterium
CCCCACCTGCGGACCAGAGAGTAGAACCCGTCACAGGATCGAAAATACGGGACAGCCGACCGGCTGTCCCGCTTGGTGTATCCAAAGGGGGCGGCTATTTGCGCGGCACCTCGAAGCGATAGCCCACGCCTCGCACAGTGCGCAACAGGACCGGAGCACTGGGATCCTCTTCGATCTTGCCCCGCAGCCAGCAGATGTGGACACTCAGGGTCCGTGTGTCCCCGATATAGTCCGTCTCCCACACGTCCCTGATCAGTTGCTCGCGGGTCAGAACCTTGCCCGGATTCTCGATGAGATAGACCAACAGCGCAGCCTCTTTGGGACGCAGGGGCCAGGTAGCGTCACCTCTACGGAGGATGCGCGTGTCAGGATCGAACACCAGGGGACCAGCCCGGATCTCCCGGCTGGTAAGCCGTTCCGCCAGCTTCCTCACCCGATAGAGCAACTTGCGCGAGGTGAATGGCGGCGTGACAGAACCGTCAGCAGTGTCGGCAATGCTCGCGTGTCCTGCTTCCAAGAGCAAGATAGTGGGCACACCGTCCAGCCGTTCCCGGACCGCGTCACTCACTCTGTATCCCGCCGTGCCGAACGAAGCAACGTCCACCACGAGTAGGTCTGGCCGCCCCGCGCGAATCCGGCTCATGGCCTGTCGCTGGGTCTGGGCCACGGTAACCTGATAGCCCTTGCGCTCCAGGCTGGGGAGGAGCAGATCGGCTGTCGTCACATCCTTTTCGACAAAGAGAATCCTGAGACTCATGATTTCCCGGCTTTTGGAGTCAGGCCCGTCTTCCCCAGAATCAATTCCTTTGCTGGCGAGTTGGCATTGGTACATGCCTTCTGTTAAATCGACTGTCCATCAATCCGATGGATCGCTGGGGGCACAATGCGCCGTAAGCGCGCTGTTGGATGAAGGTCTAGAGTGCGGTGCCCGGCAGTTTTCAATCCTAGGCATGGAGCGAGCATCGTATGTGCCCATTATACCGGAAAAGTCCGATTCGTGCAAGCTGCTTGATGCGAGGTAGCGTACGCTACCCTGGCAGAGCGCCCAAACAGCCGCAGGTGGATCAGGTATTTTCTACACGCTTCTGCCTGGAACATGGCACAAAGCACTGCATTCCCGCGCTGAAAGCCAGCCAGATGGGCAGCAATGCCAGATCGTTGGAGCCAGTTTCCGCGATTTCTTTCTGTCCACAGAGTTCGTTCCCAATCACAGCACAGACTCGACGCCTGACGCACGGCGATACCGCGCCGCCCACGTTGGGGAGGCCGTCGCTCTGGTTACGCCATCGCTGTCCCCTGCGTGGATCCTCCAGAACCCCGTTGCTTGGGTTGACTTTGATACCATCTATGCTATAATCGTCGCCACGGGCTGGCTCCGGCTTTGACCGGTAACGATTTGGTCTGCGCCGAATCCGGGCCGGAGGTCCCGGAACAAAGTGGGCGACCACCAGGCGGTCGGGGTTGCGCCAGCGCCCAAGGTACGACATACATGCAGTGCATGCAAAAGGTACGCGGAGGAAGCCCACGCATGGCATCGATGGACCGCATCCTGCGGACAAGATCTAGCACTGGATACAGATGATGGTGACCGGTTCGGTGTGGAACAGCCTGCAGGCCAGCGGTGCGAGAGTGCATCTGCTGGTGGGACAGAACCTGGTACAGGTCCGGCCTTACACCGGCCCGCTGTGAGCTTTAGCGCCCATGCCCCACGAACAGCAGTCACCAACACACAATGAACCGGTGCTCCGCGACCTCGTCGCCCGGGGCGCGACGGCGATCCTGACGCGCCGGGCCGCGTGGGTCGGGGGCGCGGTAGTGCTGGCCGCCAGCCTGCTGTTGTACCTGCTAACGCTGGACGATGGGCTGCGGCTGGGTGAGCTACTGGGCGGCGATCTGATTACCCACCAATACGCGCAGGTGCAGGCCCGCCCGGCCAATGCGCCCGGCTACCCCCTTTACACGGCGCTAGGCTGGGTCTGGTTCCGGATTGGCCACGCGCTCCTGGGTTTCTGGCTCAACTCCACCCAGGTCCTGTCGCTCTATTCCACCCTGTGGGCGCTGGGTGCCCTGCTCGTCCTCTACCTCCTGCTCCTGGAAGTCACGCGGCGGAATGCGCTCATCTCGACACTGGTCACCCTGGCCTTTGCGGCTACCTACTTTTTCTGGTACTATGCCGTCACCACCGAGCAGTACACGTCGGCGGTGCTGCAGACCTTGCTCATCATCTGGCTGGCCTTTCGCTGGGAGCGGACCCGGCAAGATCGGACCCTGTTGTGGCTGGCCCTGGTTACCGGCATATCGCTGGCGCACATGATCACTGTGCTCCTCATCCTGCCCCCGTTGGTCGCCTTTTTGCTCCTCACCGAGCGCAACCTGATCCGGAGGCCAAAGCTGATCGCTGGTTGTGTGCTGGTGGGGCTGCTCCCCCTGCTGAGCTATGCCTACGTGTATGTGCGCGGTATGCAGCATCCAGAATGGCGGGGTGTGGGTAGCTGGTCGACGACCTGGGCCTGGTTTCTCAGCTTTTTGAGCACGCGGCAAGGCTGGGGAGAGCTAACCTGGACCCTGGGCGGCTTCTCGGATGAGTTTGTGCCGTTGGTGACGGGCGAGCTAACCATCATCGGCCTGATGCTGGGGTTCGTGGGTATAGCGCTCCTGGGGCGGCGGCGCGCGCTCTTTCTTCTATCCACGCTGGCCCTGTACGTGGCCTTTTCGTACATCGACCGGCAAGGGAACTGGTACCAGGTCATCATGCCCATGTATCCGGTGATCATGCTGGGAATAGGAGTGGTGGCCGCGCGCACCTGGGAAGCAGGCTCCGGCCGGACCTGGCTGCGGGGCGTGGTGATCCTCGCTCTGCTGGCCTTGGGGGTCCGCAACCTTCACACCAACCTTCCACGTGCCGACCAGAGCGCTCAGCCCGATGCGACCGGCCTGCAGTCCGGCCTGGCCATCCTGTGCGATGACCCGGCGCCCGGCGCGGCTATCATCGCCAACTATGAAGAGAGCTTATCTCTGGCCTACGTTACCCAGATCTGGGGACAGCGGCCCGATCTGGAGATTGTGCCAGCAGCAGATGCGCACCAGATCCTGGAGGCTGGTCAGAGACCTCTGTACGCGACTGTCAATGTGCTACCCCTGGTCCTCGCAGAGAACCTGAGGGCCTACCTTGCCTGTCACGGTGCGCGGCTGGTGCAGATTCAGGCGCAACCCCAGACCGCCCTCCCCGACGCCCAGCACCTGCTGCACCTGGATCTGGGGGATCATCTGCGGCTGCTCGGGTACGACGTCCTGGCGTACGCGGACCAGTGGCTTCACCTCGCCCTCTATTGGCAGGCCACGGGCGTGGTGCAACGCGACTATGCGATTTCGGTGCGGCCCACAGCCGGGGGGCAGCTTCTCAGTTCCGATTCTGGGCTCATCCAATCGGACCGGCCCCACCCGGTCTGGGGTGCCTACCCTACGTCAGGCTGGCAGGACGGCGAGGTCGTGCGAGATGATTATGTCCTCTCTGTGCCATTTCGGCAGCCATACGATGGGGCAGTCGTTGTGGTCTACTGGATCGAAGATGACCAGTTCGAGA
>JBFFCR010000430.1:0-3580 GCA_041559855.1 Anaerolineae bacterium
GCTTTGCCCCCCGTGCGCATCGTGGACCTTCGTCAGGAACTCCGTGCAGGCAATCGCAGCATATTGAGTCGCGCCCTCCAGGAGGCGCTGCGACAAACCCTGGACGCCGGCGAACAGGCCATCATTTTCCTGAACCGGCGCGGGGCGGCCACCTTTGTGCTCTGTCGTGACTGCGGTCACGTTGTCCTCTGTCACCGCTGCGATGTCCCGCTGACTCTTCACCGCTCCATCCGCCAGGGGCGGGGTGCCTCCTCGACAGGCACATCCCGGGAAGGGATCTTGGTCTGCCATCGCTGCAACCTGCGCGAGCCGAGTCCTACCTCTTGTCCGGAGTGTGGGAGCAGGCGAATTCGCTACTTCGGCCTAGGCACTGAGCGCGTCGAGGAGACAATACGCCAGCTTTTCCCCAGAGCGCGCCTTCTGCGTTGGGATCGGGATACGGCCACCGGCCTCGACCACGAGCGTTTCCTCCAGTCGTTCATCGATCGCCGGGCCGACGTGCTCGTCGGCACGCAGATGATCGCCAAGGGTCTCGATCTGCCCTGGGTCACCCTGGTTGGCGTCGCTTCGGCCGATACGGCCCTGCACTTGCCCGATTTCCGGGCGGCTGAGCGCACCTTCCAGTTGCTGACGCAAGTAGCTGGGCGGGCCGGACGCAGCCATCGCGGCGGGCGCGTCATCGTGCAGACCTACAATCCTGATCACTATGCGGTCCAGGCTGCGTCGCGCCACGACTATGCCGGCTTTTTCGAGCGCGAGATGGCCTATCGCCTCCGTCTTGACTATCCACCTTTCCGTCGTCTGATCGCCCTGCGCTACAGCCACGAGGACCCCCACCGGTGCCAGGCCGAAGCCGGCCGCCTGGGCCGCTGGCTGGAGGCCGAGATTCGCCGTCTGGACCTGCAGGCCGAGTTGATCGGTCCAGTTCCTTGCTTCTTCAGCCGGATCCAAGGTCGCTACCGCTGGCAGATCGTCATCCGAGCGCATGATCCCGTTGCCCTGTTGCGTGACGTAGCGCTGCCCTGGGGCTGGCGCGTCGACGTGGACCCCATCAGTCTGCTATAGAGGGCTTTGCCTTTGATGAAGGTACTACTGATCCGCCATGGCCAGTCGGTGGCCAATGCTGAAGGACGGCTGCAAGGTTGCCTGGACTCACCGCTGACCGATCGGGGGCGGGAGCAGGCGCGCGCACTGGCCCGCAGGCTGGTGCGCGAAGGCTGGCGGGTGTCGGGTATTCATACCAGCGACCTTTGCCGGGCAGCCGAGACGGCCCAGATCCTGGGGGCCGCCCTGCAGGCACCTCTGTTCCTGGACGAGCGCTTGCGTGAGTATGATGTCGGCGTGCTGGCTGGCCTCAATGAGGGCCAGATCAAAGACCTGTACCCTGAGATCTGGCATATCCTGCGCCACAGCCCGGAATGGCCGGCCATTCCCGGCGAGGAGGGCGGCCACGCTTTCCACCGGCGGGTAGCGTCAGTACTGGACAACATCCGCGTTGACCATGACCAGGATGGCTCTGTCGCAGTGGTCTCGCATGGGCGCACCCTGAGCATGATCCTTGCCCAACTGCTGGGTGTCGATCATGATCGGCGGATGCTCTTTCGCTTTGGCAACACCTCCCTCAGCGTGGTCGAGCTTCACTCGCATAGGGTTATGCTTGCCAGTCTAAACGGCCTCTGCCACCTGGACCACGGCCTCCGCTGAGAGACGATTCGAGGAAAGATGCGGGCAGGTCGCTTTGGGTCCGCGATGGTTTGTCACATCCACCCACCTATGCTATACTGGCAGCGTTAGGCCCCTGTAGCTCAGAGGACAGAGCAGTGGTTTCCTAAACCATGTGTCGCAGGTTCGAGTCCTGCCAGGGGTACTTGCCCCGAACGGGGTTCTTTTTTTGTCCGAGGTGGGTGGATTGTGGTACAATCAACCCTCGAAAGCAGGGACCCGCATAGCAGCAACGTGCTGCCCAGCCGGGGCCTAATCAGGAGGAAGATTGAAGCATGAGTCGACAGCCGAAACGCGATCTTCGGAGGCGTCAGCAGCGCCAGCGCAAGGTTCGGGCTCTCCGTGAGCGCCTGGAGAACACGACAAGCCCGGAAAAGCGCGAGCAGCTGATCGCCAAGATCAGAAAGCTCAGCCGCACCGCGCCCGTACCATCGAAGTAGGCGGGGTGATTTTTCCCTCACAATTCAGTGGGTACACTGTACATAGTAGCTGCGCCAGCGGGTGATCCCAACGATCTCACCCGCCGCGCGGTAAGGATCCTCGAAACAGCCCCTCTCGTCGTCGCCGACGACCAACGCAACGCCCAGGCAGTACTGGATCACCACGGCATTGCTACCGGCACGTCTCCGGCTTCGGGGAACGGCCATCTCGATGCCTTGGAGGATGGCGACGTGGCGTATCTCTTGCCCGGGCTGTCGCTGACAGTCTGTGATGCAGGCTACCGGCTGGTCCGCCGAGCGCTAGACGGCGGGTACCCCGTGGTGCCTGTTCCCGGTGCCAGCTTTCCGATCACGGCCCTTGTCTTGTCTGGCCTGCCGTCAGACAGTTTCATTTATCTGGGCGAGTTGCCTCAGGCTCCGGTCGCGCGCGCCGAGTTGCTAGCCGCTGTTAGCCTCGAGCCTCGGACTGTCCTTGCCTTGGTCCCGCGCGCGCTCCTTCCTGCCGCCCTCGCTGACCTGCGCAGCACGTTGGGCGACCGTCCCCTGGTGCTGGTGGCACCCTCTGCCACAGGCGCCCAGGTGGTTTGGCGTGGCAGGCTGGAGCAGAATGCCGCCGCATCTGACCCGGTCGTATGTTCCGATATCCTGGTCTTGGTGATAGGCGGCGCTCCGGTCGGGGCAGGTCGTTGGGATGAGGACCGGCTCCATGCCGGGATTCAGAGCTTGCTGGTCGAGGGAATGGGGGCCAAAGAGATCAGCCAGCAACTGGCCGTTGCCTCGGGTTGGCCAAGACGCAAGATCTATCGCCTTGTAGTCGAGCTGGCTCAGGGGGGAACAACCGATGCAGGCTGAGGACAAGGTCGAATTCTATCCTCTGAAGTTCAAGTCTCTACCCAAGGAGAAGGTGTGGGGCGGAAGCCGGATCGCCGCTCGCTTCGACCGGGGGATCCCTGTGGGCAGGCCCATTGGTGAGGTATGGCTTGTCTGGGACCAGTTGTCGGTGAGCAACGGTCCCTTTCAGGGACAGACACTGGCCGAATTGGTTCGTCGCTACCCTGTCTCTCTTCTGGGCAGCCAGGCTGACCTCGTTCATAACCCTGCCTTTCCGCTGCTGATCAAGATCCTCGACGCCAACGAAACGCTATCGGTCCAGGTGCACCCGGATGATCGTTACGCCCAGGAACATGAGGGTGAGCCCTTTGGCAAAGCCGAGGTATGGCTGGTCCTGGATGCTGATCCGGGAAGCCAGTTGATCCACGGTGTCAAGCATCCCCTAAGCCGCGCAGCCGTCAGGCGTGCTATCGAAGCTGGCACTCTCGAGGATGAGCTGGAGTACGTGCAGGTCTCGCCCGGCGACGTGATCATGGTAACGCCCGGCACTATCCACGCCATGGGGGGAGGGCTCCTGCTCTACGAAC